>NZ_JBNFVX010000022.1:0-49207 GCF_049943275.1 Marinobacter sp. VGCF2001 | reverse complement strand
CCCCCCCCCCCCCCCCCCCCCCCCCCCCCCCCCCCCCCCCCCCCCCCCCCCCCCCCCCCCCCCCCCCCCCCCCCCCCCCCCCCCCCCCCCGCCGCCCTTGATCGGACCGCTTGCACTTGATCCGGTAAGGTATCTAAAGCGTTCCGGGATAGCAATTGAGGGGCTCCCGTGTGCCGGTATCTGCGGACAGTATAAAGGATGATTTTTGACCCGCTTTCGAGCTAGAATAGCGGCCCAAAATTTCAGGGGTTCCGGCGTGCAAAAAGGCAATGCCGGGCCAGCCATACAGACAGGGGCAGCACATCCATGTTTACTCGTGATATGAAAATCGCCGGTTTCGATGACGAACTTTGGAACGCCATGCAGGCGGAAGAGACGCGCCAGGAAGCGCACATCGAGCTGATCGCGTCGGAAAACTACACCAGCCCGCGGGTGATGGAAGCCCAGGGCAGTGTGCTGACCAACAAGTACGCCGAAGGCTATCCCGGCAAGCGCTACTACGGCGGCTGTGAGTTTGTGGATATTGCCGAAGACCTGGCGATTGCGCGCGCCAAAGAACTGTTTGGTGCCGCTTATGCCAACGTTCAGCCGCACTCCGGTTCCCAGGCTAACTCTGCCGTATTCATGGCGCTGCTCAAGCCGGGCGATACCGTTCTGGGTATGAGCCTGGCCCACGGTGGCCACCTGACCCACGGTGCCAGCGTGAACTTTTCCGGCAAGATTTATAACGCCGTCCAGTACGGCATCAACAACGATACCGGCCTGATCGATTACGACGAAGTGGAAGCGCTGGCGCTGGAGCACAAGCCCAGGATGATCATCGCCGGCTTCTCTGCCTACTCCCAGGAGCTGGACTTCGCCCGTTTCCGGGAAATCGCTGACAAAGTAGGTGCGTACCTGTTTGTTGACATGGCCCACGTTGCCGGCCTGGTTGCCGCTGGCGTTTATCCGGACCCGGTGCCCCACGCCCACGTGGTTGCCACCACCACGCACAAGACGCTGCGCGGCCCCCGTGGCGGCCTGATTCTGGCGTGCGACGATGCCGACCTGCAGAAAAAGCTGAACTCCGCGGTCTTCCCGGGTGGTCAGGGCGGTCCGTTGATGCACGTGATCGCGGCCAAGGCCATCTGCTTCAAGGAGGCCATGAGCGACGAGTTCAAGGCGTATCAGCAGCAGGTGATCAAGAACGCCTCGGCCATGGCGGACGTATTCATCGAGCGCGGCTTCGACGTGGTGTCCGGCGGCACCAAAAACCACCTGTTCCTGGTCAGCCTGATTAAACAGGACATTACCGGTAAAGATGCCGATGCCGCTCTGGGCAAGGCCCACATTACCGTGAATAAGAACGCCGTGCCGAACGATCCGCGTTCCCCGTTCGTAACCTCCGGCCTGCGAATCGGTACGCCTGCGGTCACCACTCGCGGCTTCAAGGAAGCGGAGTGCCGGGATCTCGCCGGCTGGATGTGCGACATCCTTGATAACCTCGAAGACGACGCCGTTATCGGTCGTGTCCGTGAGCAGGTAGAGGCGGTCTGCGCCCGTTTCCCGGTTTACGGCTGATTGGGCCGAGGCAGGGTCAGCCCGGGCAGTTCGTTGATTGCCCGGGTTCTTTCTTTCCTGAACAGGTGAATTATGCATTGTCCTTTCTGTGGTGAAGCCGATACCAAGGTGATTGACTCGCGCCTGGTGGCCGAGGGCGACCAGGTTCGTCGCCGCAGGGAGTGTTTGTCCTGCCGTGAGCGTTTCACCACGTTTGAGACCGCTGAGTTGGTGATGCCGCGAGTGGTTAAACAAGACGGTACCCGTCAGCCGTTCGATGAAGAGAAACTTCGGGCTGGCTTGATGAAAGCTTTGGAAAAGCGCCCGGTCAGCATCGAGGAAATTGACGCGGCCCTGAACCGGATCAAGTACCGTCTTCGGGCGACCGGCGAACGTGAGGTGAAGTCGATGCAGCTTGGGGAAGAGGTAATGACCGAGCTGCGCCAACTCGACAAAGTGGCCTATGTGCGTTTTGCCTCGGTATACCGGAGCTTTCAGGATATCAACGAATTCAAGGAAGAGATCGAGCGCCTTTCCCAGGGCAACGGTGATGCGGCCGTTGATGTGGCCAGAGCGCTGGTGGATACCGGTACAGACAAAGGCAAGGCATGATCTCAGACCGTGACAGGGCAATGATGGCCCGGGCTGTTCAACTGGCCTGGCATGGCCGTTATTCCACGCATCCGAACCCCCGCGTTGGTTGTGTTATCGCCCGGGGGGACCGAATTGTGGGCGAAGGCTGGCATGAGCGTGCCGGCGAGGCCCACGCGGAAGTTCGGGCTTTGAGCCAAGCGGGCAGTGACGCCCGGGGGGCAACCGCCTACATTACGCTTGAGCCCTGCAGCCATTACGGCCGCACACCGCCCTGCGCCAAGGCCCTTATGGATGCCGGCGTGGCTCACGTGTTTGCGGCGGTGAAAGACCCGAACCCCTCGGTGTCCGGGCGCGGGCTGGAGATGCTTCGGGACGCCGGTATTCGGGTGACGGAGGGGGTGCTGGCAGAGCAGGCCGCGCAGCTGAACCCCGGTTTTATGAAACGCATGAATACGGGCCGGCCCTGGGTCCGGCTGAAGATGGCGGCGAGCCTGGATGGCCGGACCGCCATGGCCAGTGGTGAGAGCCAGTGGATTACCGGCCCGGAAGCCCGCCAGGATGTGCAGCGCCTCAGAGCAATGAGCGATGCCATACTGACCGGTGTGGGCACGGTGTTGGCTGATGACCCCTCGTTGACCGTTCGGCGCGAGGAAATGGGCGACATCGGTGACGCCACGGACCCTTCCCGGCAGCCCTTGCGGGTGATCGCCGATCGTGACGCCCGCACACCGGCCAGCGCCCGGATTCTCCAGGGTGGCAATGTGCAGGTGTTTTGCGCCAGTTCAGCGCTGGCAACGGGCCCGGCCCAGGATCTTGCGGCGCTGGGGATCAGTCTTACCGGTGTTGCGTGGAAGGACAATGGCGTTGATGTGGCCGAGTTGCTGGATGCGCTGGGTGAACTGGGCATCAATGAGTTGTTGGTAGAGGCCGGCCCGACATTGGCGGGCACATTCATTCGGGATGACCTGGTGGATGAGCTCTGGCTGTATCAGGCACCGGTGTTTTTGGGCAGTACCGGCAGGCCAACCGCTCATCTGCCGTTGGAAAGCATGGCTGACAAAGTGCAATGGAACGTGCAGGACCGTCGTCAGGTCGGGCCGGATCAGCGCCTGATCCTGACCCGTCGCTAATCATTCAATCCATGCCTCGTGTATCGGCCAGATGTGCCGGCAGGGGTGAAAGGGTGCAGAACCGTATGGCACTGAACAGTATTGAAGACATTATTGAAGACATCCGCCAAGGCAAAATGGTCATCCTGATGGATGACGAGGATCGCGAAAACGAGGGCGATCTGGTGATGGCGGCGGAGCACTGCAATGCCGAGGCGATCAATTTCATGGCCCGGTTCGGGCGTGGCCTGATCTGTATGCCAATGACCCGAGACCGTTGCGAGCAGCTGGGGCTGCCGCTGATGGTGCAGCAGAATGCTTCTGGTTTCGGCACCAAATTTACCCTGTCTATCGAGGCCCGGGAGGGCGTGACGACGGGGATTTCTGCCGCGGACCGGGCCCGTACCGTGCAGGCTGCGGTCGCCAGCGATGCCAAGGCGTCGGACCTGGTGCAACCTGGCCACATCTTTCCGTTGATGGCAGACCCGGGCGGCGTTTTGAGCCGCGCAGGGCATACGGAGGCGTCTTGCGATCTGGCGGCCCTGGCGGGGTGCGAGCCGGCAGGCGTGATCTGTGAAATCATGAACGATGACGGTTCCATGGCCCGTCGGCCCGACCTTGAGGCGTTTGCCCAGGAGCATGGCCTGAAGATCGGAACCATTGCCGACCTGATCCACTACCGCACCATGAACGAGCGCACGGTTGAGTGTGTGGAGCAAAACGAGCTCGATACCGAATACGGCGTGTTCCGGCTCCATACCTACCGGGACAATATCCAGGGTGCCACCCATCTGGCCATGGTGATGGGAGATATCCAGCCGGAAGAGCCGGTGTTTGTGCGTGTGCACATCACCGACACGCTTCGCGATCTGCTGGGTGCCCGCCGTAAAGACTCCCGGAGCTGGCCGTTGCACCATGCGCTGGAAAAAGTGGCCGAGGAAGGCAAGGGCGTGGTGGTGCTTCTTAATAGTGCAGAGGACAGCTACAACCTGGAATACCGGATTCAGGAGTTCTTTGATCAAGGCCAGGGTTCTTCCGGAAAAGGCAGCTCCGGCGTCTATTTTACCGTTGGTACCGGGTCTCAGATCCTTCGGGATCTTGGCGTGGGCAAAATGCGCCTGCTCAGCCCGCCTGTGAAATTCTCTGCCATCTCCGGTTTCGACCTGGAAGTGGTGGAATACGTACCTTACGCCCCCGAATGATTAACCCGGCCATCGCCCTGAAGGCGATGGCCCGTGAAGGAGCCCGAGATGGCAGATATCAAAGTAATTGAAGGTGATTTTACCCAGTGCAGCGGTCGTTATGCGCTTGTGGTCGGTCGGTTTAACGGATTTGTGGTGGAAAGCCTGGTTGAAGGCGCTATCGATACGCTGCGTCGTCACGGTATTGCGGACGACGACATTGCCATTATCCGGGTGCCGGGTGCCTACGAAATGCCGTTGGCGGTGAAGCGGGTTGCCGAAAGCTCAGACTACGATGCGATCATTGCCCTGGGAGCCGTTATCCGCGGCGGAACGCCGCATTTCGACTACGTGGCCGGTGAGGCTTCCAGCGGCCTGGGTGCTGTGAGTCTGGATACGGATGTGCCGGTGACATTCGGTGTCTTGACTGTGGATTCTATCGAACAGGCCATTGAGCGCTCCGGCACAAAAGCTGGCAACAAGGGCGCGGAAGCGGCCATTACTGCCCTGGAAATGGTCAGTCTGTTCAAAAAGTTGGGTGAGTAATGAGCGAAGCGGGTGACACATCTCCCCAACCGGGGAAAACCGGCCAGCCCAAGGCAGGCGATCGTCGCCGGGCCAGGGCGCTGGCGATGCAGGGGCTGTATCAGCGGCACTTCAGTAAGACGCCGATCTCTGATATCGAAGCCGAATTCATGATCGACAACGACATGGGCAAGGTGGATCTCCTGTACTTTCGGGACCTGCTGCGCGGTGTTCACCGCGAGCAGGCAGAGCTGGATAAGCTGCTGGAGCCGTTTCTGGATCGCCCACTCCCCGAGGTGGACCCGGTAGAGCTGGCTATTGTCCGCCTTGGCGCTTACGAGCTGAAGTACCGTATTGATGTGCCCTACAGGGTGGTCATCAACGAGGGCATTGAAATGGCCAAGCGCTTTGGTGGTACCGAAGGGCACAAGTTCGTGAACAGCATCCTCGACAAGCTCAGCCGCCGGCTTCGCCTGGCTGAGACCCGTCCACGCTGATTCATGGGCGAGTTTGAGCTGATCCGGACCTATTTCCAGCCCCTGGCCGAACGTTCGGGGCAGGATCAGCTTCTTCTCGGGCCCGGCGACGACTGCGCCATTCAGCGCACGCCACCGGGCAGAGACCTGGTTTTTTCGGTGGATACGCTGGTGGAGGGCGTGCACTTCCCCCGGCATTATCCACCGGAGTATCTGGGCTGGCGGGCCCTGGCGGTTGCTGTGAGTGATCTGGCGGCCATGGGGGCAAGCCCGGTGTGCTATACGCTGGCCCTGACGCTGCCGGACGCCAGCCCTGAATGGTTGCACGGGTTTTCCGACAGCCTGGCCAGGGCCAGCGAATGCTTCGGTATTGCTCTGGCCGGGGGGGACACCACCCGGGGGCCGTTGACCATAACCATTCAGGTGCATGGCACCGTCGAGGCAGGTTGTGGGCTATACCGGGCCGGCGCGAAAGCCGATGATCTGGTGTGCGTCAGTGGCCCCCTGGGGGCGGCCGGCGCGGCTCTCGATTATCTTGACGCCGCAACACTCTCGTCATCGCAACTCGCGATCATGTCCCGCTACCATTTCCCGCAACCGCGCCTGACTCTTGGGCAGCAAATGGTTGGCCGGGCCTCGGCGGCTATTGATATCTCCGATGGACTGCTGGCGGACCTTGGCCATATTCTCAGTGCCTCCGGAGTTGGTGCGCGTATCGAGGTCGGGAAAATTCCGGTGATGAACGAACTGCTGGAGCTCCGAGGCCCCTCCGCCCGGGAGCTGGCCCTGGGTGCCGGTGATGATTACGAGCTGTGCCTGACCATACCACCTGCGATATTTGCAGCGCTGGAAAGCCCCACTGCGGAAGGCCTGACGGTGATCGGTACGATAACCTCACAGCCCGGCCTGCAGCTGGAAGGAGCGGTAACCGGTCGCGTTGGCGGTTATGACCATTTTGAGGATTCTCCATGACTGACGAGCGTGTCGTCCACGAGCCCGAAGCTGCACACACCCTGCTGCCGCCCGGATTTTTGCGGAATCCGGTGCACCTTCTGGCGTTCGGTTTTGGCAGCGGCGCCGCGCCCAGGGCGCCGGGTACCTGGGGGAGTCTTGCCGCCATTCCCGTCTGGTATGCCTTCGCCTGGCTGCCGCCCATCGGGTATTGGCTGATCGTGCTGGCGGCGTTTTTTGTTGGTATCTGGTTGTGCGGAAAAACCGCGGCCGATCTCAAGGTGCATGACCACGGGGGCATCGTCTGGGACGAGTTCGTGGGTATGTGGATTGCGCTGGGGCTGTTTCCGGACCAGGTCTACGGCGTTTTGATGGCGTTCATGTTATTCAGGCTATTCGATGTCTGGAAGCCATGGCCGATCAGCTGGCTGGACGAGCGCCTGCCGGGTGGGGTTGGTATCATGGTGGACGATGTAGTGGCCGGGGCGATGGCGCTGGCCTGCCTTTGGGGCATTGATGGCTGGGTGATGCCCTACCTTGCCTGAGAGGGCACCACGCTTTTCTGGGCAGGTTCAGTGCAGCGGTTGTTCTTCCGGTAGCATTCGAACCACATGAAGAAAGCGTTTGAGGCCGATCTCTGCCCGCTCACGGGATGCAAACGGGCCGCTGTCAAAGCCTTCGCGGGTGGTGAAGTACCATTTGCTCCCGACGCAAAAAAAGCGACTGCTGCGAAACGGGACGGGGCCTTGTTCTCCTGTCCTCTGCTGGGTGTCCATATTGTCTCCTGAGCCCACTTGTTCTTTTTTTCTCGGGCAGCGCGTTGTGTAAGCCGACTGTTTAAAATTAATCCAATTGGTGCCGAATTCAACAATTTTTTACATTCTTACGCCGCGCGTCACATTTCAGGTCGTTGGGTATCGAGCGCAAATCCTCCCGGCCGCCTTGCTCTGGCGAAAGCGGATAGTCAGAATGCAGGGCAGAGTTGCCCTTTGTTGCCCTTTGTACCGCAGGCCGCCGCGTCGGCCATTCCTATGGATAAGGAGATGAACTGAGTATGTGTCACGTTCCAAGGCTTTTCAAATGTCTGGCTGTTCTTGCGAGTCTCGCTTTGGCGGGTTGCGCGTCGTCGTTGGCGCGAATCGATACCTGGGAAGGGCAGCTGCCCGCAGAGGTCAAGCCGGCGGTACTCCAGGCGCCTGGTGCGATTCAGGTCGTCAGCGTTAACGGCCGTAGCATGACCAACTTCCTGGTGGAAGATCTGGCGCTGGATTATGGGTTGCAACCGGGTGCGAACGAAGTGGTCTTCAGTTACAAAACCATCTGGGCCAAGACCGGTGTAGTTCGCGACGGTGAATCCAAGGTTCATGTCATCGACAGCGGGCGGCAGGTTGCGCGTTTCGAGGCCCGCCCGGATACCGTCTATCGCTTCGACTTTGAAAAGCCGGAGAGCCGTCGGGCTGCCGAAGCAATGAGTGAAAACTTTTCAGCCCGGATTGTAGCCGCCGATGGTACCGCTGTGGCCACCTCTGAGGCATGGGATGGCCAATCTCGCCTGGTATCTGAGCGCACGCCTTTGCCTGCGAGCGAGGCCGGGACCGCGAGCAGTGCCGGTGAAACCGCGGGCACCGCTCTGGATCGACTCAAGTCGGTATGGGTTGAAGCTTCGGACGAAGAAAAGAAGGCGTTTCTTCGCTGGGCGTTTGAGTGATACCAGGCCGGGCCAGCTGGCCCGGCCTGTTTTTGCTCCGGTCAGGGCCGATGTGTGCCCTGGCCACTATCGGCGAAATCGCCCCAACCCGCCCTTCAGCAGTTTTTCCGCATAGCCCAGTACATCGTCTGTCAGATTGTGCCGTGGCTCCGGAGATTGCTCGTGCCCCTGCTCCTGCCCCAGCTCCGCGGCCGCCATCTCAATCGCTTCAAGGCTCTGGTGTATCAGTTCCGGAAGTTGCTCGCTGTCGGCAACCACATCCGGGCACAGGGTAAAGTTCAGGGTGAGTTTACCCTGATAGCTGACGGCGACAATCACCAGCCCGAGACTGTCGAACAGCGGAGCGGTGTTGAATTGCTGCACCAGGCGGGCGCCCTGGAGGTAGAGCGGTACCTGCGGGCCCGGCACGTTGGTGATGGGGACATTGAACAGGGGTTGATAGCGCTGGGCAACCTGCAGCTCGGAATACAATCTGGCTGATAACGCCAGCAGCGTTGAGGGCAGCAATTCGGTCAGGCGGTCTGCGGCGATGGCTTCGCGGTAGGGCTCGGAGTCGACCGCATTGCGGTGAATACGCCGGATGCGCGCTGCCGGGTTGGGCTCCGCGGTGGCCAGATCCAGCAACATGGCTGACATCTGATTGCCGGTTGCCCTGCGAAGACTGCTGGAACGGACGGAAATGGGGGTCATGGCCACCATGGATGTTTCGGTCTTGATGTCCTGGCGGGCGAGGTAGCGGGACAGGGTTTCCGCGCAAAGGCCAAGAACCACATCGTTGAGTGTGACGTCAGCCAGGGAGCCTTTGATGGCCTTGAGCCGCGACAAATCCACGCTGGCAGAAACAATGCGCCGGTTTGCCGTGATTTGCCGGTTGAAAGGGCTGTGGGGGGCGGTGAACAAAGGCAGTGGCAGCGGCAGCTTGTGCAGCTGCTTTTGCACCAGGCCGCGGGTGGTGGCCTCTGCGGCGTTGTAGGCCAGGGACGCCAGTTGCAGGGGCGTCTTGAGCATATTGGCCCCGGCCTGAATGAATACCCGTTCTTCCGATGGTTCCTGCCTTGGCAGCCACGGCCGGGGAGGGGTTATGGTGCGGGGGCTCGGGGTGTATTCGAGCAGCTTTCCCATGACCTCCTCGCCACTGAAGGCATCAATGGCGGCGTGGTGGAGTTTGACGATCAGCGCAAACCCCGCTTTCTCGCCCTCCGGACTGTCCAGCTGAAATCCGTCCACGAAGGTAATGTGCCACAGCGGCCGGTCGCGTTTCAGGGGTTCTTCGAGGATTTTGGACGCCAGGGACATCAGGCTGGCCTGCTTGCCGTGTTCGCCCAGGTTTACATAGGCCAGGTGCCGTTCGATGCTGAAATCGGCATCGTCTACCCAGTAGGGACGGCCCAGTCGTAGTGGAATTTCTTTCAGTTTCTGGCGAAACAGAGGAACCACATGGAGACGGCTGCGCAAGTAGGCCGCAAACGTGCTGAACGCCAATGGGCTGGACAGGCCGCTGGCGTCAAACAGATAGACGCCGCCGATGTGCATGGGCGTGGTGTCTGACTCCAGATACAGAAATGAGGCATCCAGTTCCGACAGCTGGCGCATGGAACGCACTCCTTGTCTCTCTATTTTTGGCTGACGAGTATACAACAGGGCGGGGCTTCCCCGGTTGACCTTGTTGCCTCAGGTGCTGGTGGTATCAAGCCATTGGCCCAGGCCAGGGTCATCGCTCAGCCGGTTCCAGAACCACATCAGCGCTTTGCCCTGGTCTTCGCTGTGTCGGGCCAGATGCAGGGCGATGGGTTGCCGGGGCTCATGCACCGCTTTGGTGACCAGGCGGCCGTGGGCCAGCGCCTGCTGAATTCTCGGGAGCGGCAGCCAGCCTACACCAAGCCCGGCCTCCTGAACCGCGATTTTCTGGTCGATGTTGCTGACGGTCAGGGTGCGCTGGCGCCGAAAGATGCCGGCGTGCCCGGGTGGCAGGGCTCGTGAGGTGTCGGCAGCCACCGCGGCGGGAAACCGGGCGATGTCGGCTTCGGTCAGTGGTTCTGCGGCATTGGCCAGCGGATGATCGGCGGCGACGGCGAAGACAAAGGAGATCTCGCCCAGCGCTTTGGTCGCGAAGTTGCCAGCCGGTTTGCTGATCTGGTCGGCGCCGATGATCAGGTCCACGCGGCGGCTTTGAAGGGCATCCCAGGTGCCGGCAAACACTTCCTCCACAATCTGCACATCCACGGGCACGCCCAGGTTGTAGAATGCCTGGGCGGCCGGAAACAGGCATTGGGCCGGCAGCAGCGAGTTGAAGCCGATCCGGAGCCGGGTTTCCCAGCCCTCGGCGACCTGCTTGGTGGTGTGAGCCAGGGTTTCGGCCGCTTCCAGCAGCGCGCGGCCTTCGTCGAGCAGATACCGGCCGGCGGGTGTCATTACCGCTTTGTGACCGGTTCGGTCAAAGATGCTGACGCTCAGGTCTTCTTCCAGCTTCTGGACCGTGTAGCTGATGGCGGATGGAACCCGGAACAGCTCCCCGGCTGCTCCGGCAAAGCTGCCTTTGCGGTCGATTGCGTCCAGTACCTTGAGGGCGTCGATAGTGATGGCTGTATGCATGTTCGAATTATCTGAAGGTGTTTGCCAGAAATGCTTGCTATCAGCCTAGCAGCAGAGCCGTTAGCCTGTCCTCATAAATTCATTATCGTGGGCGCAGGGCGGGGATCGAATGGTCCCTGATGGCCCGGCAGGAGGTTACTGATGGGGTTGTTGGTTGATGGTCAATGGCACGACCAGTGGTACGACACCGATAAAACAGGCGGCAAGTTCGAGCGGGAGGCGGCGCGTTTCCGTAACTGGGTGACCGTGGACGGTTCTCCGGGGCCGGAGGGCAGCGGTGGCTTTGCGGCGCAGAGTCATCGGTACCATTTGTTTGTGTCCATGGCGTGCCCCTGGGCGCACCGAACACTTATCTTCCGGAAACTGAAAGGTCTTCAGGACCATATTTCCGTTTCTGTGGTGCATCCGGACATGGTGGAAAATGGCTGGGAATTCCGGCCGGGCCACGACGCTTTCCAGGATCATCTGTACAACTCGGATTTCATGCATCAGCTGTATACCCGGGCGGCGCCCGATTACTCCGGCAGGGTGACCGTGCCGGTGCTGTGGGACAAGCAGCAGGAAACCATCGTCAGCAATGAATCCGCAGACATCATCCGGATGTTCAATTCTGCGTTTGATGCACTGGATGGTGTGAATGATCAGCTGGATTTTTTCCCCCCGGGCTTGCGGGAGGAAATTGAGACGGTGAACGAGCGGGTGTATCACACGGTAAACAATGGCGTTTACAAGGCCGGTTTCGCGACAGCGCAGGATAAATACGAGGAAGCCTACCAGGCGTTATTTGCGTCTCTGGACTGGCTGGAAGAGCGGTTGGCAACTCAGCGTTACCTGGCCGGCAGCCAGATAACCGAGGCCGACTGGCGGCTGTTCACAACGCTGGTGCGGTTTGACGCGGTGTATTACAGCCACTTCAAGTGCAACCGCCAGCAGTTGCGCGACTTTCCCAATCTGGCCGGCTACCTGCGGGAGCTGTATCAGGTGCCCGGCGTGGCGGCAACTGTCGATATCGGCCAGATCAAGCGTCACTACTACGTGAGCCAGCGCACCATCAATCCGACCCAGGTTGTGCCGGCCGGCCCCCGGCTGGACTTCGATGCGCCCCACTGGCGGGATGCCATCAGCTGACCCGGGCAACCGCTACTTCGGTCAGCAGTTCCAGGGCCTGCCGGTAATCCGATGCCGGCAGGCAGTCAAGCTGCGCAAGGGCTGCTGCTGCCTGCTCGCGGGCGCGTTCCATGGTGTACTCGATGGCCCCGGAGCCCTTCACAATATCCAGTACCTTCGGCAGATCTTCCAGCCCACCCTTGCGGATGGCCTGCCGGATGAGATGTCTGTGCTCGTCGCTGCTGTTGGCCATGGCGTGGATCAGCGGCAGGGTGGTCTTGCCCTCGGCCAGATCGTCGCCCACGTTCTTGCCCATGGTTTCAGCGTCACCCTGGTAATCCAGTACGTCGTCTACCAGCTGGAACGCAAGCCCCAGATGTTTGCCATACGCCTGAAGGGCGCGTTCTTGTGCCTCGGAAGCACCCGCGAGCAGTGCGCCGGTGTGAGAGGCGGCTTCAAACAGCATGGCGGTCTTGTTGTGGATGACCACCATGTACTGGTCTTCGCTCAGGTCCGGGTTTTTTACGTTCATCAGCTGCATGACCTCGCCCTCGGCAATCACGGCGGTGGCATGGGACAGCACGTTCATAATAGGCAGGCTTTGCAGCTCCACCATCATCTCGAAGGCCCGGGCATACAGGAAGTCCCCGACCAGTACGCTCGGGGCATTGCCCCATTTGGCGTTGGCGGTACTGCGGCCGCGGCGCATATCGGAGGTGTCGACCACGTCATCATGCAGCAGCGTGGCGGTGTGCAGAAACTCGATGACCGACGCCAGTTTCAGGTGGTCGTCGCTGCGGTAGCCGGCGGCTTGGCTGGACAGCAGTACCAACAGGGGGCGCAGGCGTTTGCCGCCGCTTTCGATGATGTACTGGGCGATCTTTTCTACCAGCGGGACATCGGAAGCGAGCCGCTTGATGATGAGGTCATTCACGCGGCTGAAATCATCCGCTACGGTGTCGTAGATGCGCTGGGCTGTCATCAGGCCGGTACGTCCCTTGCTGGTGGTTTCGTTGAGTTTTCGGGCAGGTCGCGGCAATGCTAGGTATTGCTGCCTACAGTGTCAACTTGAGTCCGCTTCCGGGTTGTATTGGCGGGCGGCTTTTCGTACAATCACGCGCCCAACTCATCCCAACCTGCGCTCCCTGCAATAGGGTCGCCAGAGCGCCTCCCTTAGAACCAGGTGGATAAGAGCAGGGATGGGTCAATCGCGGAGACTATGAATGTACGCAGTTATTGTTAGCGGTGGTAAACAGCACCGTGTGAAAGAAGGCGAAACGCTGAAGCTGGAAAAGCTGGAAGTTGAAACCGGTGCTTCTGTTGATTTCGACCGCGTTCTGCTGGTAGCCGACGGCGACGACGTAAAAGTTGGTGCCCCGGTAGTAGACGGTGCCAAGGTGACCGCAGAAGTGGTTAGCCATGGTCGCCACGACAAGGTCCAGATCATCAAGTTCCGTCGTCGGAAGCATTCCATGAAGCGTCAGGGCCACCGTCAGTGGTTTACTGAAGTCAAGATCACGGGTATCAAGGGCTAAGCCCTGGAATGACCCCTTAATTAAGGAGGCTGGTAATGGCTCATAAAAAAGCAGCAGGTAGTACCCGTAACGGTCGCGATTCCGAGTCGAAACGACTTGGTGTCAAGCGCTACGGCGGCGAGGCTGTATCTGCAGGCAGCATCATCGTTCGTCAGCGCGGCACCCGTTTCCACGCTGGTAACAACGTTGGCCTTGGTAAGGATCACACCCTGTTTGCGAAAGCAGACGGTCAGGTGAAGTTCGAAACCAAAGGCCCGCAGAACCGCAAGTTCGTAAGCATCGTTCCGGCTGCGTAAGCAGCGGCGATCCGGTTCTGTCGAACCTTGGGTTTGCCTGATATGCTGAACTGATCAGCGTTCAGGCGAATCCGGAGCCCCGCAAAGCTTCCATGAGGCTGCGGGGCTTTTTAGTTTATGCAAAGGCATTTGGCGTATGAAATTTGTAGACGAAGCCACCATCATTGTTGAAGCCGGCAAGGGCGGCCATGGCTGCCTGAGCTTCCGGCGTGAGAAATACGTCCCCAAGGGTGGCCCCGACGGCGGCGATGGCGGAGATGGCGGTTCCGTGTACCTGGAGGCGGACAGCGCGCTCAATACCCTGATCGATTATCGCTTTCAGCGCAAATACAAGGCGGTTAACGGTCAGCCCGGGGCTGGCCGTAATTGCACCGGTACCAAGGGTGAAGATCTTGTGCTGCCGGTACCGGTGGGTACCACGGTGGTGGATACGGATACCCATGAAGTGCTGGGCGATCTCACGCGGGAAGGGCAGCAGCTGAAAGTGGCCCAGGGCGGATTTCACGGGCTGGGGAATACCCGTTTCAAGTCGTCTGTGAATCGTGCGCCGCGTCAGACCACCAAGGGGTCTGAAGGTGAAGCCCGCAATCTGCGCCTGGAGCTGAAGGTTTTGGCCGATGTCGGGTTGCTGGGGTTGCCCAATGCCGGTAAGTCCACGTTTATCCGGTCGGTGTCGGCTGCGCGTCCCAAGGTGGCGGATTATCCGTTTACAACGCTGGTGCCAAATCTCGGTGTGGTCAGCGTGCAGGCCCACCAGAGTTTTGTGATTGCTGATATTCCCGGTCTGATTGAAGGTGCAGCCGAAGGCGCGGGGCTCGGTATCCGTTTCCTCAAGCATCTGGTGCGTACCCGGTTATTGTTGCACCTGGTGGATGTAGCGCCTTACGACGGTTCCTCGCCAGCGGAGGCTGTCCAGGCGATCGCCCACGAGTTGGAGAAGTTCAGCGAAACGCTGGCCGACCGGCCCCGTTGGCTGGTGTTGAACAAGGTCGACATGATTTCCGAGGAAGACCGGGATGCTCACTGTCAGGCCATTGTCGATGAGCTTGGTTGGGAAGGGCCGGTGTTCCGGATTTCCGCGCTGAGTGGTGAGGGCACCAAACCGCTCGTGCAGGCGGTTATGCGCTGGATTGAAGAGCAGGCCGAGCAGGAAGCGGATAACCCGGATATCGCTGAGCAGGAAGCCGAGCGCCGGCGCCGGATGGACGACGAAGCTCGTCAGAAGATCGAGTCGGACCGGCAGGCACGACGAGCGGCCCGGAGTGACGACGATGATGACGACTTTGACGACGACGATTACGACGTTGAAGTGGCCTATGCCCCTGAATAACCCATCAATGAAAGAGATTGTAGTTCTGTCATGAGTGAGCGCCTTCAGCTTCGTCAGGCCCGTCGCCTTGTGGTCAAGATTGGTAGTGCCCTGCTGACCGATGATGGTAAGGGTCTGGATGTGGCTGCCCTGGGGCTTTGGGTGGATCAGATTGCCGAGCTGATTGCCGATGGCGTTGAGGTAGTGGTGGTGTCTTCCGGCTCGGTGGCTGAAGGCATGAGTCGTCTGGGCTGGTCGGTTCGGCCCCAGCACCTGCACGAGTTGCAGGCTGCGGCTGCGGTCGGCCAGATGGGCCTGGTACAAACCTGGGAAGCCCAGTTCAAGCGCCATGACATCCACACCGCCCAGATTCTGCTGACCCACGATGATCTCTCGGATCGCAAGCGTTATCTGAACGGCCGCAGTACGCTTCGCACGTTGCTGGATTACGGCGTGGTGCCCATCGTGAATGAAAACGATACCGTGGTCACCGATGAAATCCGTTTTGGCGATAACGACACCCTGGGTGCGTTGGTGGCCAATCTGATTGAGGCAGATGGCCTGATCATTCTGACCGATCAGGTGGGCTTGTTTGACAAGGACCCGCGCAAACACAGCGATGCCGTGCTGGTCACCGAGCGCCGGGCAGAAGATCGGGAGCTGGATGCGATGGCGGGCGGCGGTGCTGGAGCCCTCGGCCGCGGCGGAATGCAGACCAAGCTGAGAGCGGCCCGGCTGGCGGCCCGTTCGGGTGCGTTTACGGTCATCGTGGGTGGTCGTATTGAGCACGTCATTGCCCGGCTGCGGCAGGGTGATGTTATCGGAACGTTGTTATTGCCGGAGCAGGGGCGCCTGGCGGCTCGCAAGCAGTGGATTGCCAGCCACCTGCAAACCCGGGGTACGCTGACGCTGGATGATGGCGCGGTAAACGTGCTGCGTCGCGGTGGCCGCAGCTTGTTGCCGGTGGGGGTGAAGGCTGTATCCGGGCAGTTCCGGCGGGGCGAGATGGTGTCCTGCGTGGACCTTGAGGGTAAAGAAATTGCCCGGGGGCTGGTCAATTACGATGCCGATGAGGCGCGGGCTATTGCCGGGCGCTCTAGTGACCGCATCAACGGTGTGTTGGGTTATGTGTCTGACGAAGAGATGATCCACCGGGATAATCTGGTGGTGGTTTGAGTGGCATTGACCGATATTCAGGTATAAAAAAACCGGCTTGTAAGCCGGTTTTTTTAATGTCGCAAAAAATCAGGCAGTTTTCAGGGCCTTGATTTTTGCGTTCAGACGGCTCTTGTGACGAGCGATCTTGTTCTTGGCGAAGACGCCCTTGTTGACCATGCTGTCCATGATCGGCTGAGCTTCTTTCAAAGCCGCCTGGGCTTCATCGTGGTTGCCGGCCTTGATCTTGGCTTCGACCTTTTTCATGTAGGTACGTGCCATGGAACGCAGGCTGGCGTTATGCTTGCGGTTTTTCTCGTTCTGACGAGCGCGCTTCTTGGCTTGCGGGGAATTTGCCACCGTAAAACTCCTGAAAATTCGTTGCTATAGAAAAACTGAAATTTTTACATCGCGGGCGCGCCAAAACCAGCGCGTCGAAATAAATGACGCGGAACTATGCCGCTGAAAGCCTGAAATGTCAAGGCTAACGCACGCGTCATCCCTTGCCGTGGAGGCCTTGTGGTACACTCCGCCGGCGCAATGCCGGAGGTAGTGGCGGCTCTGGCCAGCCTTGTGGATTTCCGAGATACTGCCGCCGTAATTTTTCAGAATTCTGGACGCTGAAATCATGCCCCCTGACCAACCAAAACAGTCCGAACCCGGGCGCCCGTTACCGCCTAAAGCACCGGGGTTGCTCAGATCATCCGGTGTGGTGGGGGTGATGACCATGCTCTCGCGGGTGCTGGGGCTGGTTCGCGATATGGTGATTGCCCGTTATTTCGGCGCCGGGGCCGGGGCGGATGCGTTCTTTGTGGCGTTTAAAATTCCCAATTTCCTGCGGCGCCTGTTCGCAGAGGGGGCGTTTTCCCAGGCGTTCGTGCCCGTGCTCTCCTCGTATCGGGAGCGGCAGGATACCTCCGAAGTAAAGCGCCTGGTGGACGCAGTGGCCGGTTCCCTGGGGCTGGTGCTTCTCGCGGTAACGCTGGTGGCCATGCTTGGCGCTCCGGTATTGACCGCCGTCTTTGCTCCGGGCTTTCTGGATGACGACGTCAAGTTTGCGCTCACCAGCGATATGTTGCGGGTCACGTTTCCGTATCTGTTGCTAATTTCGCTGACCGCGTTCGCGGGCGGAATTCTCAATAGTTATGACCGGTTCGCGGTGCCGGCTTTCACGCCGGTGTTGCTGAACCTTGCAATGATTGCCGCGGCCATTTTTCTGACTCCGGTGATGGACGAGCCGGTGATGGCGCTGGCCTGGGGGGTGTTTATTGCCGGGGCCTTGCAGTTGTTCTTCCAGTTGCCGTTTCTGATGCGTCTGGGGCTTCTGCCCCGGCCCAGGATTGATTACCGGCACGAGGGCGTGAGCCGGATTCTGAAACTGATGGCACCGGCCCTGTTCGGAGTGTCGGTCAGCCAGATCAACCTGCTCCTGGATACGGTGCTGGCCTCCTTCCTGCAGACCGGGAGTGTGTCCTGGTTGTATTACTCAGACCGGCTTTCGGAGTTGCCACTGGGCGTGTTCGGTATTGCCATCGCCACGGTGATTCTGCCCAGCCTCTCGCGCAAGCACGCGGCAGCCTCGCCGGACCAGTTTGCAGCGACGCTGGACTGGGCGGTACGGGCGGTGCTGCTTATTGGCGTGCCGGCAGCGCTGGCGCTGGGCTTGTTGGCCGAGCCGCTGATTGCGACGCTGTTCCATTATGGCGAAGTGACGGATCGGGATGTGGCCATGTCCGCACAGAGCCTGCTGGCGTATTCAGCGGGTTTGCTGGCATTCATGCTGATCAAGGTCCTGGCGCCGGGTTTCTTTGCCCGGCAGGACACTCGAACGCCGGTCAAAATCGGTGTGATCGCGATGGTGGCCAACATGGTTTTTAATCTTGCCCTGATTGTGCCCCTGGCCCATGCGGGGCTGGCGTTGGCTACATCGCTCTCGGCCTGGCTCAACGGTTATCTGCTCTGGAGAGGGCTGCGCAAGGAAGGTGCCTGGAAGAGCCAGGCAGGCTGGCCCAGGTTCCTGCTGCAATTATTGTTCGCTAATGGCGCGCTGGCGGCCGTTATCCTCTGGCTGAATGTGCCTGTGGGGCAGTGGCTGGCGTTTGGCGGGCTGCAGCGGGCTTCGGAAATGGCCGTGTTGGTGCTGGCCGGTGTGTTTGCCTATTTCATTGCGCTGGCCCTTGCTGGGGTCCGGTTACGGCAATTCCGGCAGAAGTAAGGCTGTGTGATTTCTACCGCGCCCGCTCCTGGGGTATAATCGCGCGTTTTCTCACCAGTGCGCTGCGCGTTCGCGTCGGCGCGCCGAAAGCCATCGGCAGTTTTGGGGTTCGCAGTACATGCGTCTTATTCGAGGCCTGACTAATCTCAAGCGTATCGCCGGCAGGGCGGATTCGCCACTGAGCCGGGGGTGCGTCGCCACCATTGGCAACTTTGACGGAGTTCATCGCGGCCATAAGACCATCATTGATCAGGTCAGGGAAAAAGCCCGGGCACTGAATTTGCCCTCGGTGGTGATGATCTTTGAACCCCAGCCCCAGGAGTTTTTCAAGGGGGCCGAAGCGCCGCCCAGGCTGATGCCGTTCCGGCAGAAGTTCGAGGCTTTGCTGGCCGAGGGCGTGGACGCGGTGTTGTGCATCCGGTTTGATGATACGTTTCGCAGCTATTCCGGGATGGGGTTCATCGAAGAGGTTCTGATTGAGGGGCTTGGGGTGCGTCATCTGGTGGTGGGTGACGATTTCCGTTTCGGGTGCGACCGTGCCGGTGATTTTCATTTACTGGAGCAGGTAGGCAAGGAGCGGGGGTTCACTGTCGAGAACACCCGCACAGTGATGATTGATGGTGAGCGCGTGAGCAGCACGCGCGTTCGCAATGTGCTGAATGTGAACGGCCTGGAAGAAGCAGAGCGCTTGCTCGGCCATCCTTACCGCATTCGCGGGCGGGTGGTCTACGGCCGCCAGTTGGGCCGACAGATCGGCGCGCCCACCGCCAATATCCTGCTGCAGCAAATGCCTGCGCTGCGGGGTGTTTATGTGGTGCGGGCCAGGCTGGAAACCGGAGAATGGCGTGATGGCGTTGCCAATATCGGCCTGAGGCCTACGGTTGACGGCAAGCGGCCGTCCCTGGAAGTGCACCTGTTCGACTTTGCTGGCACACTTTACGGCCTGCACCTGGACGTCGTGTTCCGCCATGGGCTGCGGGATGAAGTGAAATTCGATTCTGTTGACGAATTGCGCCAACAGATTGCCCGGGATTTCGAATGCGCCCGGGCCTGGCTGGCGGACAACCCCGCCGGGCCGGAAACCTGATTCAACTGACCAACCGAGAGTACGCACAACGACATGAGCGACTACAAGCATACCCTGAATCTGCCGGAAACTGCGTTTCCCATGCGCGGTAACCTGGCCAAGCGCGAGCCTGAGATGCTCAAGCGGTGGCAGGACCTGGATGTCTACGGCAACCTGCGCAAGCAGCGTAATGGCCGTGAAAAGTTCATCCTGCACGATGGCCCTCCCTACGCCAACGGCAGCATTCATATCGGGCATGCGGTCAACAAGATTCTGAAAGACATGATCGTAAAATCCCGCAGTTTCATGGGCTACGACGCGCCCTACGTGCCCGGCTGGGATTGTCATGGTCTGCCTATTGAACACAAGGTAGAGCAGGAGATCGGTAAAGCCGGTGTGAAAGTGGATTACAAAACTTTCCGACAGGCCTGCCGCGATTACGCCAGCAAACAGATTGAAGGGCAGAAGGCTGACTTTATCCGCCTGGGCGTGATGGGCGAATGGGACAAGCCTTACCTGACCATGGACCCGAAAGTGGAAGCGGGCATTGTCCGGGCGCTGGGCAAGATTGTTGCCAAGGGCCATCTGGTCCGTGGTTTCAAGCCGGTTTACTGGAGTGTGGTTGGTCAGTCCGCACTGGCAGAAGCCGAGGTTGAATACCAGGACAAAACCTCTACCCAGATCGACGTGCGTTTCACAGCCGTGGACCAGGATGCGGTGTTGAGTGCATTCGGAACCCGCGAAGGCCAGGGTGATGTGTCTGTGGTGATCTGGACCACCACGCCCTGGACCATTCCCGCCAACCAGGCGGTGTCTATCGGGGCCGAGATCGAATATGCCCTGGTTCAGGCCGACGTTGGCCACGGTGCCGAGCGCATGATTCTGGCCACCGACATGGTACAGGGCATCATGGCCCGTTGGGGTGTGGAAGACTACCAAGTGCTGGCCAACGTGGCCGGTTCGGCGCTGGAAAACCAGCTGCTGCAGCACCCGGTGTACGACAAGCAGGTGCCGGTGTTGCTGGGTGACCACGTATCCCTGGACGCCGGTACGGGTGCGGTGCACACTGCGCCCGACCACGGTATGGAAGACTTTGAAGTGGGCAAGGCCTACGGCATTGGTACCATTAACCTGGTGAAAGCCGACGGCACCTACACCGACGCAGCCGGTGAATTTGCCGGAGTACACGTGTACAAGGCTGACGAGCCGGTATGCGGGGCCCTCGAGCGGGAAGGCAAGCTGGTACGCTCGGAAAAATTCCGCCACAGCTATCCACACTGCTGGCGTACCAAGACTCCACTGATCTACCGGGCAACGCCCCAGTGGTTCATCAGCATGGACAAACTCAATCTGCGTGCCGACGCCCTGGAAGCCATCAAAGGGGTGCGTTGGGTGCCGGCCTGGGGCCAGAACCGCATTGAGGCGATGTTCGAGCAGAGCCCGGACTGGTGTATTTCCCGCCAGCGCACCTGGGGGGTTCCGATCACTCTGTTCGTCCACAAGGAAACCCTGGAGCTACACCCGAACACTCAGGCACTGATCGAAAAAGTCGCCCAGGCTGTGGAAGCCGGTGGCATCGATGCCTGGTACGACCTCGACCAGAACGAATTGCTGGGTGCAGACGCGGACCAGTATGAGAAGGTGATGGACACCCTGGATGTCTGGTTTGATTCCGGCGTGACTCACGAGTCTGTGTTGAGAGCGCGGGAGGAATTGGGCCAGTTCCCGGCGGATATGTATCTGGAAGGTTCCGACCAGCATCGGGGGTGGTTCCAGTCGTCTTTGAAAACCTCCATTGCCATGAACGGCGTGGCCCCGTACAAGCAGGTGCTGACCCACGGCTTCACCGTGGACGCCAAGGGCTACAAGATGTCCAAGTCCATGGGGAACGTCATTGCGCCCCAGGAAGTGATGAAAGAACTGGGCGCTGACATTCTGCGTTTGTGGGTCTCTGCCACCGACTACAGCGGTGAAATGAGCGTTTCCAAAGACATCCTGCGCCAGACCGCTGACGGCTACCGCCGTATCCGTAACACGGCCCGCTTCCTGCTGAGCAACCTGACCGGGTTTGATCCCGAGCGGCATATGGTGGCGCCGAGCGACATGATTGCCCTGGACCGCTGGATGGTTGACCGTGCTCTGCAACTGCAGACCGAGCTGCACGAGGACTATGGCAACTACGCCTTCCTGCGGATCTACCAGAAGGTGTACAACTTCTGCGAATCCACCCTGGGCGGTTTTTACCTGGACATCATCAAGGACCGCCAGTACACCACCCAGGCCGACAGCCTGGCACGGCGCTCCTGCCAGACCGCGCTCTATCATGTAGCGGAAGCCCTGGTGCGCTGGATTGCTCCGATTCTCAGCTTTACCGCCGACGAAATCTGGCAGCATCTGCCGGGCAAGCGTGGCGAGACTGTCTTCTACGAGACATGGTACGAAGGCCTGACCGCCTTGCCGGACGAGTTCGAGCTGGGGCGGGACTACTGGCGCGACATCTACGCCGCGAAAGAAGGCGTCAACAAGTGCCTGGAGGAAGCCCGGGCCCGTGGCGAAATCAAGGGCTCTCTGAGCGCAGAAGTGACGCTTTACTGCGAGGGCACGCTGGCCGAACAGCTGAAACAGCTGGGTGAAGAGCTGCGCTTTGTGTTGATCACCTCGGAAGCCACGGTTGCACCGGTGAGTGATGCGGCCGATGCCGAGCAGACGAACGTGGAAGGCCTCATGGTGAAAGTGACGCCGGCTGCCCACACCAAATGCGAGCGCTGCTGGCACCACCGTGAAGATGTGGGCCAGAACGAGCAGTACCCGGATCTCTGTGGCCGCTGCGTAACCAACGTGGAAGGAGCGGGCGAGACCCGCACCTACGCCTGATGGACGCGTCAGTGAGTGGGGATGCCGTGGGCAGCAAACTGAAGTGGCTCTGGCTGGCGGCCCTGGTCATTGCCATTGACCTGGGGACCAAGGCCGTGGCCACCGCCATGCTGACCTATGGCGACCCGGTGCCGGTGTTGCCGGGTTTCAATTTCACTCTGTTGCACAACACCGGGGCGGCCTTCAGCTTTCTGGCGGACGCCGCCGGCTGGCAGCGGTGGTTTTTCGTCACTCTGGCTATTGTTGTCAGCGTGGTGCTCGTGGGTTGGCTGAGAAAACTCAAGGCCGAGGAAACCTGGACAGCCATCGCCATCGTACTCATTCTCGGCGGTGCCATCGGCAACGTTTATGACCGGGTTGTGCATGGCTACGTGGTGGACTTCCTGCATTTCTATTGGCAGAACTGGCACTTCCCGGCGTTCAACCTGGCCGACACCGCCATCACCATTGGCGCGGCCATGATGATTATCGACGCATTCCGCAAACCCGCTGACCACAGCGGCGATGCCGACAGGAGCAACTGATTGCTATGAAAGAACTGCCGATCGACAAAGGAACCCGCGTAACGCTTCACTTTGCCTTGAGGTTTGAAGACGGTGAAGCCGTGGATAGCACCTTTGAGAAAGAGCCCGCGACCCTGGAGATTGGTGACGAAAACCTCCCGGAGAATTTTGAGGCCTACCTGATGGGGCTCAAGGCAGGCGATCACGAAACCTTCGACGTGCCCCCGGAAAAGGCGTTCGGCCAGCACAACCCCAGCAATGTCCAGACCTTCAAACGCCACGAGTTCAGTGCCGATATGGTGCTGGAGCAGGGCGTGGTGGTGTCTTTTGCGGATGCGCGCCAGCAGGAACTGCCCGGCGTGATCAAGCGGGTTGAGGGTGATCAGGTGGATGTAGACTTTAATCACCCGCTGGCAGGGCATACACTGAGGTTTGAAGTACAGATTATCGACGTTGAACCAGCAGGGCCGACTCACTGACTATGCAAATCCGACTGGCTAACCCCCGTGGCTTTTGTGCCGGCGTAGACCGCGCCATTGAAATTGTAAACCGCGCACTCGACGTGTTCGGGGCGCCCATCTACGTGCGCCACGAAGTGGTTCACAACAAGTTTGTGGTGGACAACCTGCGCAACCGGGGGGCCATTTTTGTCGACGAGCTGGACGAAGTGCCCGACGACAAGCTGGTGATTTTCAGCGCCCACGGCGTGTCCCAGGCGGTGCAGAGCGAAGCCGCCCGGCGCGGCCTGAAAGTGTTCGACGCCACTTGCCCGCTGGTTACCAAGGTGCATATGGAAGTGATGCGTTACAGCCGGGACGGCCGCGAGTGCATTCTGATTGGCCACCATGGCCACCCGGAAGTGGAAGGCACTATGGGCCAGTACGACCACAGCAACGGCGGCGACATCTACCTGGTGGAAGATGAAGCCGACGTGCAGAAGCTGGCCGTGGAAGACCCCGGTCGCTTGTCCTTCGTCACCCAGACCACGCTTTCGATGGACGATACCGCCCGGGTGATCGACGCCCTGCGCGCCAAGTTCCCGGAAATCGAAGGCCCCCGCAAAGACGACATCTGCTACGCCACCCAGAATCGCCAGGATGCGGTTAAACAGCTGGCGGGCGACTGCGATCTGATGCTGGTGGTGGGCTCCCCCAACAGCTCCAACTCCAACCGCCTGCGGGAGCTGGCCGAACGCATGGGCACGCCGGCCCACCTGATTGATGAGGCTGCCCAGATCGACCCGCAGTGGCTGGAAGGCAAGCAGGCCGTGGGCGTAACCGCCGGTGCTTCCGCCCCGGAAGTGTTGGTGGCGGATGTGATCAACCGGCTGAAAGAGCTGGGCGGTGAAGAGCCCGAAGAAGTGTCTGGTCGCGAGGAGAATATTGTGTTCTCCATGCCGAAGGAGTTGCGGATTGATGCGGTGGAGGTGTGAACTGCATCCGATTCTGAAATACTGAGTTCCGCTCATCTGCAATAAACCGCCACTTGTCGACGACATCTGGCGGTTTTTTTGTGGGTTTGTAATCTTATAGACATGGAAAATTTCAGGGAGCTGGCTTATGCGCAGTAATCGAGCGCAGCGTGGATTTACATTGATTGAGTTGTTAATTGTGATTGTGCTGATTGGCATCACGGCGGCAATCGCGGTGCCCAATTTCGGGCGTCTAATCGATTCAAGTCAGCATTCCGCTGCCGCAAACGATATGTCTGGGCTGCTTAACTTTGCACGCTCGGAAGCGATTCGGCGAGGGAATGGTGTTGCCGTTTATGCAAGAGATACGAGCAACGCGAATGCGGGGTATGCGGTGTGTGTCCAGTCGGATTTAGCAACTTGCAAGGCAGGAACGGCTAATCCGAGCCAGCTACTCAGAACAACCAATTCACTCCCTGGAACTGTGACCGTAAGCCAGGTGACGCCATCGTCTGCGGCTGATCTGATATTTAATGGCCGGGGCATGGCAAGTCAGCAGTTTGATTACCGGGTATGTGGACAGTCTGGTTCAGAGGCGGTCGATATTGAAGTGAACGTTGGTGGTCAGGTTCGAGTTGATAGCAACACAGGTACAAATTGTCCTTGAGGAATGCTTGTTGTGAAACAGCGAAACGCACATTTGCCGTACAAAGATAACGGGTTTTCCCTGATTGAGGTGCTGGTCGCCGTTCTGGTTCTGGGGATCGGCTTGCTGGGAGCGGCAGCGCTGCAGTTGTTGTCTTTGCAAAATATCAGTAATGCCGAACTTCGAACCCAGGCGACCTTGTATGCTCAGGAGCTGACAGAGCTGGCAAGAACCACCAACACCCCAACTGACTTCGAGCAATCGGGTGGCAGTACCGCCTCCTGCTCATCACTGTCAGGACAGTTTCAAGTCTGGTGTGACGCTATGTCCCAAACCCTTCCGGGAGCGACGTTTGAGTCCAGTTGGGATGGGGCGACCAACGAGTTTACAGTTCAGGTCCTCTGGCCAGAGCGCATTATGTTTGTAGATGCCACGGCAACAACCGCCGCCGGCGAAGGCACATCAGACTACACATTGGTCACGAGGTTCCAGTGATGAAGGATTTGAGTAAACAGTCAGGGCTGACGCTCGTAGAGCTCCTGATCGCCTCGGTTTTGGGGCTGTTGCTGACGCTAGGGGTGGTTCAACTTTTTGTTAGCGGAAGCGACACGTTCCGTTTGGCGGAGTCCATTGGGCGTATGCAGGAATCCGGGCGATTGGCTCAGGATATTTTGGGTAGAACCATTCGCAACGCTGATTATTGGGGGTGCCTCAATTTTTCCGAAGTCGACAGCATTCTTGATGAAACTCACGTGGACTATGATCCTGATTTGCATGATTTTTCTAGCCCTGAGGCGCTCCAGTTCGATATCGGTGATGGTACTGAAGCTGCGGCTGGCACAGCGGTCGTTCAGCTTAAAGGGGCGCGAAGTCCGGGCATTAGCATGACTGGGATGAATGCCTCATCGTCGGTAGTTGATGTTTCGTCACTGCCCTCCGGCTTGCTTGGGGCAGGAGGAACCGTTTTACTGACTGATTGTAACAATGGCGTTATCTTCCAGCTTTCAAGTGTTAACGAAACGTCGTTAAAGCTTCAGCACAATACGGGCTCTTCGATTACCCCCGGAAATATCAAGAGCGGTGGTGGGTGCCCCAATGGCAGTAGTTCCGCTAACTGTTTCCCTGACACTTACACCTCGGGAGATATTTTTGTGCCTTTCTCAGAGCGCTATTACATCAGAGATGATGGTGGGCGGCGTTCCCTCGTGTTTGAGGGGTTAGGGGGCAGTGGCGTAATTAATCGGCAGGAAATTGTCTCGAACGTTGTTGATATGCAAATGCAGGTTGGCTCAGGCCCTCAGGGAGACAATGTAATCAATAATTGGCAAACCGTTAACGCGGCAAACCTGGCAACGATTAACGATACCTCTATTACATATGTAAAGGCGATACGGGTCAGTATTCTGGTTCGCAGTCATGAAGATGGTGTGGCCGGATCATTACAGGATGCCTGTTATCCTTCCTGGTCTAACTGTGCCAGTGGCAACAACTGGACTCCTGCCAACACAGCTGATCGTCATTATTATCGCGTGTACACATCCACATACAGCATCCGAAACCGTCTTCTGGATACATCGCCATGAGCCAACTGATCACACCAAAATCAAGATACGAGCTTCCAAAGCGGCAGCAAGGCGCGGCACTTCTGGTAAGCCTGGTCATTTTGCTGGTTCTTACAGTGCTTGCCCTTTCAAGTATGCAGGGTACTTCTACCCAAGAGAGAATGGTTTCGGCTCAGCGTGATGCGCAGATCGCCCTTGAGGGTGCTGAAGCGGCGCTTTTGGCTGCGGAAGCAGAATTAAGCGGCGGAACGCTTCCCACCTTTAACGCCAATGAGGGCCTGTATGACGACGCTACGGCAGCTCCAACGGATTTGTTGAATCCTCAAACATGGGAGACACCGTCCGGAGGGGGGCATGGAAATGGAACTCGAGAGGCACCAATGCCTCAGGTCGATGGCGACAATATGCTTGCCGAACGTCCCAGATACCTTATTAAGGAAACCCCGGCAACCGGCTCAGCAACCAACAGCGGATTTGGCTTGGGAATTGGAGGTGTGGCCGATGGAGTTCAGCAGTCAACATCAAATGGACGGGTTTTTCGGGTAGTCGCATACAGCAGCGGTGCCTCTGGCGAAGCTGGCCGAGCAGTCGAAGCTTATGTTATCCGAGCTCAATGAAAGTTTGCGTGACCGATCACGTGGAGAATGAAAATGAAAATTAACGAGTTTTTTCGACAAGGCTTGAAGAGCAGCCTGGTTGCAATGTTTGTTGCCTGGCCCGCAATTGGTTGGACTGCCACGGTCGCAGACCGCCCGCTGTTTATTGATGCGGCTGTAGATCACAATTTGATGTTCGTGATTGATGATTCCGGCAGTATGGATTACGAGATCATCGCTCCCGGTGTTGGAGTTCGCGGGAGTGTGACCAATTACTACCTGTTTAATCCTGGCTATAACCGACCTTACACAGATGGTGATCGGCTTTACGATTCGTGGTACGGATTCAGCAAGCGTCACTATTATCTCAGATCCGGTGTTTACAATTACCAATATTACGACCCGAATGCAGAATATAAACCGTGGCCGTCTGGTTCGAACTCTACGTTCGCGGATGCAGATATTACTGATGCTGAAATGGATGCTGGTTTCGGTAGCCAGTCTGAAAGCTATGATCTGACAGCAACAGGTACGCTCGGTGTGGGATCGGATAACATTCCGGCTACGTTTTTTGTTGTTAATAAAACGGCCGAGGTTTTCGAAACAGGCACACGATACGAGGAATGCTCGTCGCAATGGGATGGTATCTCCGACGATGGTTACTGCTATAAAACGAAATGTTTTTTTGGTATTTGCTGGAATGAACTTGCTGACAAACGCCAGCCAATAATTTCAGGAGATACCAAGCTATTCTCGTGCGCCAATGTAGCCTCGAACGAATACAACGACTGGCGTCAAGAAAACAAACCTTATCTTTTCAAGGATGCCTCGGGAGCCGTTATTCCCTCCAGAAAGATGGGGTTTGCCCCGGATGGAGCCTGTATCCAGAGACTGGAGTTGGTCGATGACACCAGCGGCGATAACAAAGCCGAAGTTTATGCCGCATTGAATGGCACCGGCTCCGTGAATGACTTTTTTGCAGACCAGCAGCAGAACTTTGCTAACTGGTTTTCCTATTACCGTCGCCGTCATCAGGTTATCCGGGGAGCTGTGGCCGAGTCTGTCAAAGACCTGGAAAATATGCGTCTGGGGATTTTCTGGATTAATGACAGTTCTCCAAGTGTAACTATGTACGATTCAGACTCGAGTGTGGGATCGTTCTTGGACGCCAACTATCGCCGATTTGTCGATGGGACATATAAAAATCTAGGCACCCCGAATCGGCAAGCCCTGAACCGGGCGGGTAAACTGTTTGCTGATGAAAATGTCCGGGGAAAACTCGAATGTCGAAAGAATTTTGCATTGTTGTTCACTGATGGTTACTCCTCGAACCCTGGTGACAGCTGGAGTTTCGGTAATGCCGATAAGGATGCAGATGCTCCATTTGGTAACAGTAAGTATTCTGGAACCCTTGGTGACATTGCTTACTATTACAACCAGGGGTTGAGAACGTCGGCTGGAGCGATTCTTCCGGGAGGGGAAATGCGTGTGGACGCTGCCTGCGGAACAGGCGCGGAAAAACCCTGGATGGACTGTAACCGGGACTTTCACATGAATACCTTCACGGTCGCTTTGGGAATGCAGGGCGACAAGTTTGCGGGGCTCGGTTATTCCACGGTCAGGGATGCTCATGATAATCCGCCTGACTGGGGAAGCACAGACATGAACGATTTCAGTGACGAACCCCAGATTGATGACCTCTATCACGCGGCAGTGAACGGTAAAGGCGAATATTACGATGCCAAGTCGACAACGGGTCTGGTTAAATCTCTGCAGGCAGCTATAGATGATGTGCAGCAACAACAGGGCAGTGGCTCGAACGTCAGCTTTAACACGACGTCCTTGAAGAGTGGCGGTTATATTTTCAGTGCACAGTTTACCTCCCAGATCTGGACCGGCACCCTTAAGGCTGAAGCGATTGACAAGGATGGCGTTGTATCCACTGAGAAATGGGACGCGGCGACGATTCTCAATGCCAGGGATCTTCAAACCAATCCTCGATTGATTTTGACCAACAACGGTAGTGGTGTTCCTTTTGCGTGGGGCAATCTCACCACCAATCAACAAAACGACCTCAAAGCTGGCGGTTCACCTACTTTGGGGCAGGCGCGCCTGTCTTTCATACGGGGCAACGCCATTACCAGTGCTGAAGGCGTAACGTTCCGGGATCGGAAGAGTCGCCTGGGCGCGATCGTTAACTCGGCACCAGTCTATGTCGGCGAACCCAACCGCATCTGGCCGGATAAAACTATGTTTGGTGCAACACCATACAGCGCGTTCAAAACCAGCAAGAAATCCCGGACGAAGGCCGTCTATGTCGGTGCAAATGACGGTATGCTTCATGGTTTCGATGCGGATACCGGTGAAGAACTATTGGGTTATATCCCGAGTTTCTTGTATTCGAGCAGTGCAAATCAGGGTTTGAGTGCTCTGACTGACCCAAATCTGGATTTCCGGAGTTATGTTGATTTGCCACTCAATACTTCAGACGTATACGTGGATGGTGCCTGGCGCTCCATCGTCATTGGCGGTTCAAGGGGGGCTACCCCGGGAATATTTGCCCTGGATGTTACCGATCCCGCCAATTTCTCGGAGGCCAATGCCGGTTCCACGGTGATGTGGGAGTTCTCAGGCAACAGCAATCTCGGCAATATGACGGAAGCCGTTCAGATAGCTTTGCTGAAGTGGGCAGATGGTGATTATCGTTGGAGTGCTGTATTCAGTAACGGCTATGGAGCACCGAGCGGTAAGAATGGGCTATTCGTAGTCGATATTGAAAACCCGGGCAACTATGAATTCATCGAAGTTGCCAGTGGTGACGGACTATCTGCGCCGCGTCTGGTTGATCATATGGATGTGAACGGTGATCCAAACAGTGATGGCGTTGCCGATCGTATCTATGCTGGCGACCTTGAGGGCCGGTTGTGGGCGATTGATCTTAGTGGTGGTAGAAGCAGTTGGGATGTGCTCTACAATGGCGATCCTTTGTTCGTAGCAAAAGACAATCTCGGCAATGTCCAACCGATTACCACGCAGCCTGATATAGCCAGAAACACCTATAAGAAAAACCTGAATGATCCTAACCTGCTGGTATTCTTTGGTACAGGTAAGTACCTGAATGCATCTGATATCCCGGCTGCGGGCGCAACTTCCCAGACTCAGACGTTCTACGGTATCAGTGACCGTGGAACGGCGGTTGACGCCAACAGCAATGCCCTGGCCCGGGATGATCTTGCCCAACGGACGATCACAGGTGGGAGCGTAACGGTTGATGGCGAGCAACGGCCTGTTCGTAAAACGGATGGTGCCACGCTGGATTGGGCGACCAAGTTTGGCTGGTATGTCGATTTGCCGAGTGACGGCGAACGGCTTTCCGAGTCGCCCGTCGTGCGCGGAGATTATGTCGTCTTCGCCTCTACAATTCCGGTGGGGGGAGACCCTTGTGGCGGTGGTGGCAGCTCCTTCCTTACGGCGCTCCAGTTGGACGGTTCAACAGACTCCAGCGAATCGATCATTGATGTGAATAATGATGGAAAACTGGATGGCGACGATCAGGGCTGGGCAGGTGTGTATTATGGCGACGGGATCATTACCGGCCTCTCATTCATCGATAATCTGTTGATTGCCCCGGATACGGCCGCCAATAAGACACCTTTTCTGACCGATTTTGGCGCTGGTCTAAGTGGCACCCGGCGCGTAGGTTGGCATGAGCTCATTGACTAAAACAGGAACAGCTATGAACAAGGCAGTAAATGCAGGCGCGGGCTATGCCCGCCCTGCGGAGCAGCGTGGTTTTACACTGATAGAGCTGATGATCGTTGTGGCCATCGTCGGTATTTTGGCAGCAATTGCTTACCCGTCGTATCAAAGCTCGGTTGAGAAAAGCCGGCGTTCCGATGCCCAGGCTGCCCTGACCGGGTTTGCGATGGCGATGGAGCGATATTACACAGATAACGGGAATACGTACCAAGAGGCTGCAGCAGGTGACGCAGACTCGGGTAAGCCGAAAAGTGAGGTCTTTCCGTCTGAAGCACCTCTCGATGGCGCAACCAAGTATTACGACCTTAAAATCGTTGCTCTAAAGCCCAGCAGTCGCCATCGGAATAGTTATACGTTGGAGGCCGCGCCGAAAGGTGCCCAAGCGGGAGACGGCAAACTGCAGCTGCTGTCTAACGGCACCCGCCGTTGGCAAAAAGATGGTTCCACCTGGGTGGAGAAGTGGGGGGACTGATTTCTGTTTGGCCTACGGGCAACTCACATTTCGCCCGTAGGCATCTTCGACAATGCCGTCGTTACTGGAGTCCCCGGCCAGTATTGGTCGTCCACCCATGTTAATTCGTATCTGAAAAGCCTTTTCCCGGTTGCCATCGTCGGGACACCATAGCAGATGCCCGATGCTTTCCCGCGCCATCCCCGTGGGCCTGAATCCAAAGTGTTTTCTGATGCCCGTTCTGCCATAGAGCTTGCCTTGATCCGGAGCCTGTAATACTCGAAGAATATTATTCGGAGATGTCAGTTGTCTGGCCCGAGCTGGATCAATAAAGACGGTGAGAGGCTGATTCCAATCACGTGAGCATCGATTACTTCTATCCAGGGGGCACAAGGTGACATTCGAACTTCGGCTAATGGCTTCCGTTCTTGCGTAGCTTATGCCTGTGAGCAACTGGTTGAGCGTGCTTTTTCGATGACTGTCTTCAATGAGTTTACTGAAGGAAGGGAGGCCAATACCCAGCGCGATCGTTAGTATGGTTGTAACGAGCAACAGCTCTATCAGGGTGAACCCCCGATGATATGGTTTTTTCATTTCTACGTCCTTGTTATTGGTGTCCTGGCGATCGTCCTGAAAGCCAGATGAAATTATCTACTCCATTCCCAACTTCTTCAACCGATACCGCAACGCCCGAAAACTGATGCCCAGCCTCTTGGCGGCTGCGGTTTTGTTCCACCGCGTAGCTTCCAGCGCTTTTTCTATAGCCTGGCGTTCAATACCTTCCAGGTAATTCTCCAGGTCAATTTCACCCTCCGGCACCGGGGCAGCCTCAGGCTCGGGTGCGTGCTCTGGGGTTGTTATCCGGGTTGGGCCAGAGCTTGAGCCAGCCGGCGCAACGCCACCGCCCAGGTGAAGGTCTCCGGCATCGATCAAGTCTTCATCGCACAGGGTAAAGGCGCGCTCCAGGATGTTTTCCAGTTCCCGCACGTTGCCCGGGAATGCGTAGCCCCTGAGGCGCTCGATGGCGGCAGGGGTGAGTTTGGCGGGATCACACTCGTACTCGCGCGCAATACGTTGGAGGATATGTTCTGCCAGTAAAGGGATATCGTCTGCGCGAGCCCGGAGTGGTGGCACCGCCAATTCGATAACGTTGATCCGGTAAAACAGATCCTGGCGGAAGTTACCTTCCTGCACCAGTTCCGCAAGATTCTTGTGGGTGGCGCTGAGCACGCGGATATCAACCGGTACTTCTTTGGTGTCGCCTACCGGACGCACCGCTTTTTCCTGGATGGCTCGCAGGAGTTTGACTTGCATGGCCAGGGGCAGATCGGCGACTTCGTCCAGGAACAACGTGCCGCCGTCGGCGGACCGGAACAGGCCCTGCTTGTTTTCAATCGCACCGGTAAAACTGCCTTTCTTGTGCCCGAAGAATTCGCTTTCCATCAACTCAGATGGAATGGCGCCGCAGTTGACGGCGACAAAGGGCCCATCGCTTCTGGGGCCTTGCAGGTGGATCATGCGGGCAACCAGCTCTTTACCGCTGCCGGATTCGCCGCTGATAAAAACCGGTGCCTGGCTTCGGGCGAGTTTTTTGGTCTGGTTTCGGAGCTTGTGGATTTGTGGCGAATCACCCAGGAGCAGGCCGGTTTCGCCCGGGGCTTCGGTCTGTTGGGGCTTGGGTTCCGATAGTTTCAGGGCGCTGTTGACCAGTTCCCGCAGTCGCGGCAGTTCCACGGGTTTGGAAACGAAATCGAAAGCCCCGGCTTTGAGCGATTCAATGGCGGTGTCCATGCTGCCGTAGGCGGTAATAACGGCCACCGGGGTGCAGGGCGTATGTTGTTGAATCCACTGCACCAGTTCAATGCCGTTGCCATCGGGCAGGTTCATGTCGGTCAGGCAAAGCTGTGGGGTGTGTTGTGTCAAAAGATTTTTGGCACTGGCGAGATCCGGGGCGGTGTAGGTGGTGATGCCCATCCGGGTCAGAGTGATTTCCAGCAGATCCCGGATATCCGGCTCGTCGTCAACAATCAGCGCTGTCTGTGTAGTCATTCTGTGTCTTCGGTTCCCTGTTGAATTCAAACGCCCGATGGCCGGCTTGTCAGATCATCCGCCCTGGGTGGGCGAAGGTTATGCGGAAGCGGCACCCCGGTTGCTCATCGTCTACAAGCGACAGGTGTGCCTGGTTGGCTTCGCAAAGCTCCCGGGCCAGATACAAGCCAAGACCGGTGCCGCTCTTGTCGGTGGTGAAAAACGGCTCGAATACCGACTGCCGGTGTTCCGCGCCAATGCCGGGGCCAAAATCCCGGACATCCACATAGGCGCGCTCGCGATCTTCGGTTGCCCCTGCGATTAATTGTATCTGGTTTTGGCCGGTCTGTTGTTTGCTGTACCGCAAGCCATTGTCGCACAGATTCACCATCACCTGCTCAATCTGGCTTTTATCAAAGCGGGCCTGTGGAAGCGGGGCCTCAAGAACCAGTTCGATGGTCGGGGCATCTTCACCCTCGACGGTTTGCAAGAAGTCATGCTGGAATTCTTGCAGCCATTCGCCGACATCGATCAGTTCGGAATTGGCCGCTCGCCGGCGAGACAGGTCCAGCACGTTCTCGATAATGCCGTTCACGCGCCGGGAATGCCGGCGAATGATGTCCAGCATACGCAGGTCACCGTCGTCCAGGTTCGGGGATTCTTCCATCAATTGCGCCGCATGGCTGATGGCACCCAGCGGGTTACGGATTTCATGGGCGATGCCAGCGGTCAGGCGCCCCAGAGACGCCAGCTTCATTTGTTGTGCCTGTTGGGTGACTTTGCTCATGTCCTCGATGAACACCAGAACCAGGTCCCCTTGCTCTTGGTCCAGTTGGGTAAAGTTGGCCTGCAACAGGGGCGATGTGCCAGAAGCCTGGAAGGGTTCAATACGCATATTGGGGTTCCTGAGCCAGGCTTCCAGGCCTTGTCGGAGGGGGGCGGGCAGATGTCTGGCGCGGTGTTCTATGTCTTCCGTATGTGGGCTTGCACCGAACAGCAATTCTTCAGCGGCGGCGTTGGCGAGCCGGATGTGCCCGGCGCGATCGAGTACCAGAATGCCGGTTCGCATACGCTGGATAATCTGCTGGTTGATTTCCTCCAGTTCCTGAAGGCTGCGGGCGCGGCTGCTGGCCAGCGCCTCGCTTCGGATCATCCGCCGTGAAATGCTTTGGAGCACAAAGGCTGCGGCGAAGTAGAGAATGCCCAGAGAGCCTGCCCGAACGATATCATCGGCGGTCCCGTTAATGGCAATGACCGCCCAGCCGGAGATACCCAGGGAGCAGATGGCCGCCAGGGCCGCATAGAAGGTGCCTATCCGGCTGGGCGTCAGAATGTTGCCGGCCGCTACCGATACGATGACCAGATTGGCGAGCCCATTGGTGATGCCGGTGCTGGCCAGTAACAGCCCGTGCAAGACAAGAATATCGATCAGAATGGAAAGCGTGATATGACGTTGCCGGGGCTGAATGCCAGACAGCAGCGCCATGGCGGTAAAGCCGTTGATGGCCAGATAGATCACGATGCCTGCCTGGTAGTATTCCAGCCAGCGAAACTTGGTGTCGGTGGTGAACGGGTCGAAGAACAGCAATCCCAGCAAGACCAGGCTGATCACAACCCGATAGTGATTGTAGATTCGGAACAGCCGGGCCTGCTGCTGCTTTGCCGGGGGCCCGAAGGCGGAGCGTGAAGTGGCTTTGTCTGAAAGGTCTTGGGCCATGGAGCAAATCGTCTGTGTGAGTTCGCGAGAAATCTCGGTTGCTGACGGGTTATAATAGCCTTTTAACGGCAACAAGTTACAGGAGCCAATCCATGCCGCAAGCCGGTCAATCAGCCACGGGCCAAAGTGCCGCAAGAAAACTCCGCGTTGTTATGGCACAACTGGATTTCCTGGTCGGAGATATTCCGGGCAATACCGACCTGATTCTGGATGCGGCGCGGCGTGCGCAGGATGAGCACCAGGCAGACATTGTGGTGTTTCCTGAGCTTTGTCTGACCGGCTACCCGCCGGAAGATCTGTTGTTGCGCCCCAGCCTGGACCTTCGGGTAAATGAGGCGCTGGACAAGCTGCAGTCAGCAGCACTTCCTCTGGCGATGGTGATTGGTGCCCCGGTTCGTTCCGGGGGGCAGCTATACAACGCGGCCCTGGTAATCGAGAGCGGGGAAATTCGCGGCCATTACTTCAAGCGATGCCCACCTAACTATCAGGTTTTCGATGAAAAGCGCTATTTCGCAGACGGCTCCGATACGCTGGTGTTGAGCATCAAGGGTGAATCCGTGGGTATCACGGTGTGCGAGGATTTGTGGAAAGAGGGCCCATTGGAAGATGCCGCGGCCGCTGGTGCGCAGCTGATTCTGAACCTTAACGCCTCGCCCTACGATATCGACAAGCAAGCGCGGCGCAAGGCGCTGTTGGAGCGGAAAGCCCGGGAAAACCAGGTCAGCGTGGTGTACGTCAACCTCGTAGGCGGGCAGGACGAGCTGGTGTTTGACGGTGGCTCGATGGTGTTTGATCACTCGGGCGCGCTCTCGGTTGAGGCGCCGCAGTTTGCCGAGGGGCTGTATCCGGTTGACTTTCTGTGTGAGCACCACTGTCAGCCGATTTCCCGGCCACTGCCGCCAGAGCCGCAACTGGAGGCCAATGTTTACAAGGCACTGGTCACCGGGGTGCGGGATTACGTCAATAAGAATGGCTTCAAGTCGGTGGTGTTGGGGCTGTCCGGAGGCATCGATTCAGCGGTCACGCTGGCGGTTGCCGTTGATGCCCTGGGTAAAGAACGGGTGCGTGCCGTGATGATGCCGTTCCGGTATACCTCCGGTATCAGCCTTGAAGATGCAGAGGCCCAGGCGACTACCATGGGGGTACAGTACGACGTGTTCTCCATCGAGCCAATGTACGATGCGTTCATGGCGGCGTTGGCGGAGCCGTTTGCGGGCACAACCCCCGATACGACCGAAGAAAACCTGCAGGCGCGCCTGAGGGGCGTTCTGCTGATGTCGCTGTCCAACAAGTTTGGTTCGCTGGTGCTGACGACTGGCAACAAGAGCGAAATGGCGGTTGGCTATTCCACGCTTTATGGCGATATGGCAGGCGGCTTTGATGTGCTGAAAGATGTGCCGAAAACGCTGGTCTTCCGCCTGGCCTGGTATCGCAACACGCTGTCGCCGGTTATTCCGGAGCGGGTGATTACCCGGCCGCCCTCAGCCGAACTCGCGCCGGACCAGAAAGATGAGGACAGCCTGCCGGGCTACGATGCGCTGGACCAGATCCTGAATCTGTACGTTGAACGGGATTACAGCGCGGATGCCATTGTCGCAGAGGGGTTTGAACGGGCGGATGTTGATCGGGTGGTGCGGTTGGTTGATATCAACGAATACAAGCGCCGACAGGCCCCGATTGGCGTTCGGATTACCGAGCGAGGCTTTGGCAAAGACCGGCGCTATCCCATCACCAATGGCTGGAAGAGCGGGAAATAACCCCGCTCTTATTCGTCGCCCATCAGGCCGAAGGTCACGACATTGATCAGTGACCGGTTCTGGCGGCGCAGCAAGTCTGATTCGTACTCGCCCTCATCATTGAACGCCTCGCTGTTCGGGGAATTTTTCCTCAGCGTGGCAATCGCGTCATTTGCGCCCTTGTTCAGCTCCAGAAAGCGAAAGGTGTCCGCCAGGATCATCAGTGCCTGCTCCACAGACGGTGATGACGGATAGTTCTCCACCACGTAGCGGGCGCGATTGTTGGCGGCCACAAAGGCTTCCCGCTTGATGTAATAACGCGCGGCGTGCAATTCCAGCTCGGCCATGCGGTTGCGAACGGCGATCATGCGTTGGCGCGCGTCCGCGGCGTATTCGCTGTCCGGGAAGCGGTTCAGCAGCTGCGAAAAATCGCGGAAAGACTGCAGCTGCTCCCCGGGATTGCGCGCCGCCACATCCACCGGGAAATAGCGGGCGGCCAGCCCCAGGTCCAGATTGTAGGAGGCCAGCCCCTTCATGTAGAGCGCATAGTCCAGATGATCGCTTTGCGGGTTAAGGCGCATAAAGCGATCGGCGGCGGCGCGGGCGCCTTCAAGATCGAGGTTCTGGTAGCGAGCGAAGATCAGGTCGAGCTGGGCCTGTTCGGCGTAACGCCCGAAGGGATAGTAAGTCTCCAGTGCGTCAAGATTCTGCTCGGCCTCGTTGAAGTTGCCGGAATTCATGGCGTTCCGGGCATTTTCGTAATAGGTCTGCTCCGGCAGAACTTCCGCCTCTTTCTGGGACGCGCACCCCGCGGCCAGAGCCAAGAGAGTGGAAAGTAGCAGTAATCGAACGACTGATCTCATGCCGGAATCCCGTATAATGGTCGCAACTTGTGATTTGATCAGCCATTGTAACGGGGAAGGCGCCTTGTGTGCAGTGTTTCCCCGGAGTTGGTTGGCGAATCTGACCGAAACGTAACATCGCCGCCCCACTGGCGGCCGCGCACGCCATACTTCAACGGCGAAAATGAGGTTGAATGACTTCCGAGAACCGAATTACCGGCCAATTTATCGTGCCGCCTGAACTCAGCGACAAACGCCTGGACCAGGCGGCTGCCGAGCTGATGCCCGAGCATTCCCGTTCACGCCTGCAATCGTGGATTAAAAACGGCGCTCTGACCGTTAACGGCAAGTCTCGTAAGCCCAGGGACAAAGTGATGATGGGCGATGCCCTGGCGCTGGATGCCGAGCCGGAAGTGCAGGTGACATGGGAGGCTGAGCCCATTAGCCTGGACATCGTCTATGAAGATGAACACCTGCTGGTGATCAACAAGCCGGCGGGGCTTGTGGTGCATCCCGCGGCGGGCCATGCCGACGGTACGCTGGTGAATGCCTTGCTGAATTACGCTCCGGAGGTGGAAAACCTTCCGCGGGCGGGCATTGTCCATCGTCTGGACAAGGACACCTCCGGCATTATGGTGGTGGCCCGCAGCCTGATTGCCCACACGTCTCTGGTGGACCAGTTACAGACCCGCAGCATGGGCCGGGAGTATGAAGCGGTAGTGGTGGGAGCCCTCACCGGGGGAGCTACAGTGGATGCCCCCATTGGCCGGCATCCGCAGGACCGTAAGCGGATGGCGGTGGTTGCCGGCGGCAAGCCGGCGGTGACCCATTACCGTTTGCTGGAGCGCTTTGCGGCCCACACCCTGGTGCGCTGCAAGCTGGAAAGTGGCCGCACTCACCAGATCCGTGTTCATTTGTCTCACGTGCGCCACCCGCTGGTGGGAGACCCGGCCTATGGCGGGCGATTGCGCTTGCCGAAGGGCACAACCGAGGAACTCCGAGAGGTGCTGGCGGTTTTTACGCGGCAAGCCCTGCACGCCCGGCAGTTAACGCTTGAGCATCCGGAAACCGGAGAAACGCTCAGTTGGGAGGTGCCTTTGCCAGACGACATGGTTCATTTGATTGAGGCGTTAAGAAAGCACGCCCGGGAACTGGAAGAACGTGATTTCTGATAATTACATTCTCAGGCCCAGTTGGACTGCACCCGAGTCGGTGCAAGCGCTGGGCACCACCCGGAAGGGTGGGGTCAGTCAGGCGCCATGGGCATCGCTGAACCTGGGCACCCATGTTGGCGATGAGGCCGGGTCGGTCGCTGAGAATCGTCAGCGCCTGGCCCGTTTCACTGGCCTGGACGTCGGTCAGATCGGTTGGTTGAATCAGGTACACGGTACCCGGGTGGTAGAACTTACCCCGGAAACGGTTAAGGGCGTACCGGAGGCTGACGCCAGCTTTACCCGCGTTCCCGGCCTTGCCTGTGCCATTCTGACAGCGGACTGCCTGCCCGTGGTGCTTGCCGATGCCAGGGGGACGGTGGTCGGCGCCGCCCATGCCGGATGGCGCAGTTTGGCCGGTGGTGTGCTGGAAAAACTGGTTACGGCAATGGGCGTGGAGCCCGGAACACTCAGTGCCTGGCTGGGGCCTGCGATTGGTCCGGACAGCTTTGAAGTGGGCCCGGAGGTACGGGATTGTTTTGTTCAGCACAGCCCGCAAGCCGCACGCGCCTTTAAAACCGACGGCGCCCGGCCGGGGCATTTCATGGCGGATCTCTACCGCCTGGCGACCCAGCGCCTGGAACGGGCCGGTGTGAACTCCGTGGCCGGAGGCAGTATCTGTACTGTTCAGGATAAGGAATGGTTTTTTTCATACCGGCGGGATGGACAGACCGGCCGGATGGTCACGCTTATCTGGATCAAAGCCTGAACCTGTCGCCTCAAACGCACCGCCTCTCAGTGCGTTTACTGATGGCCGTCAATTTTCTGACGAATGGCGGCCAGCCCAACTTGAACTCCCCCCACTTGCCCCTACATTAAGTTCAAAGCAATCGGAATATCCGGGCGCAGGCGCCAACGGTATTCATTGAGAATTTGGGGATCAGACCACATGAGAATCGACAAACTGACCAGCAAATTGCAGTCCGCGCTGGCGGACGCTCAGTCCATTGCGGTTGGCAAGGACCACAATTTTATCGAGCCGGTGCACTTGATGCAGGCTTTGATGGACCAGCAGGGCGGTTCCATCAAGCCGCTGCTGAAACAGATCGGCGTTGAGCCTGGCCGTTTGAGGGAGGCGGTTGTCAGGGAAATTGAGAACCTGCCGGAAGTGCAGGGCAATGCCGGCGATGTCTCCATGTCGAATGACATGGGCCGGCTGTTCAATATTTCTGACAAGCACGCCCAGCAACGGAGCGACCAGTTCATCTCCAGCGAGTTGGTTCTGTTGGCGGCGGTTGAGGATCGCGGCTCGTTGGGGCGTATTTTGCGAGAGCAGGGCGTCGATAAGGCGGCCCTTGAAAAAGCCATTGACGACGTGCGAGGGGGTGAATCGGTGAACGATGCCGGAGCCGAAGAAAATCGACAGGCCTTGTCAAAGTACACCATCGATCTGACCGAACGGGCCGAGGCCGGTAAGCTCGACCCGGTGATCGGGCGAGACGACGAGATTCGCCGTACCATTCAGGTTTTGCAGCGCCGGCGCAAGAATAACCCGGTACTGATTGGCGAGCCTGGCGTGGGCAAGACGGCCATTGTTGAAGGCCTGGCCCAGCGCATTGTGAATGGCGAAGTGCCCGAAGGCCTGAAAGACAAGAAAGTATTGTCGCTGGATATGGGCGCTCTGATCGCAGGCGCCAAGTTCCGGGGTGAGTTTGAGGAACGCTTGAAAGCGGTGCTCAATGAGCTGGCCAAGCAGGAAGGGCAGATTATCCTGTTCATTGATGAAATTCATACCATGGTCGGCGCTGGCAAGGCGGAGGGCTCCATGGACGCCGGCAATATGCTGAAGCCGGCACTGGCCCGGGGCGAGCTGCATTGCGTGGGGGCCACCACCCTGGATGAATATCGCCAACACATTGAAAAGGATGCGGCCCTGGAGCGGCGCTTCCAGAAAGTGCTGGTGAGTGAGCCCGGCGAAGAGGACACCATTGCCATTTTGCGCGGCCTCAAAGAGCGGTATGAGGTTCACCATGGGGTTGAGGTGACGGACGGCGCGATTATTGCGGCTGCCAAATTGTCCCATCGTTACATTACGGACCGCCAGTTGCCGGACAAGGCGATTGATCTGGTCGATGAAGCTGCCAGCCAGATTCGCATGGAGATGGACTCGAAACCCGAAGCGCTGGACCGCCTCGAACGTCGGCTGATTCAGTTGAAGATCGAGCGGGAAGCGCTGAAAAAGGAAACCGATGCCGCGTCCAAAAAACGACTGGAAGAGTTGTCTGCCGTGATTGGCGGTGTGGAGCGCGAATACGCGGACCTGGAAGAAATCTGGAACACGGAAAAAGCGGCCCTTCACGGCTCGCAGAAGATCAAGAGCCAGCTTGAGCAGGCGCGGATTGATCTGGAAAACGCCCGCCGCGGCGGCGACCTGGGCAAGATGTCGGAGCTGCAGTACGGCCAGATCCCGGAACTGGAACGCCAGCTGGACATGGCCAGCCAGGCCGAAATGATGGAAATGAAGCTGTTGCGTAACCGGGTAACCGACGAGGAAATTGCCGAGATTGTTTCCAAGTGGACGGGGATTCCGGTGTCCAAGATGCTGGAAGGTGAGCGCGACAAGCTGATGCGTATGGAAGAGGCTTTGCATGGCCGGGTAATTGGCCAGGAAGAAGCCGTTGAAGCGGTTTCCAACGCGGTGCGTCGCTCACGTGCCGGGTTGTCGGATCCGAACCGACCCAACGGTTCGTTTCTGTTTCTCGGGCCCACCGGGGTGGGTAAGACGGAGCTCTGCAAGGCGCTGGCGTCTTTCCTGTTCGATACCGAGGAAGCCATGGTACGCATCGATATGTCCGAGTTCATGGAGAAGCATTCCGTGGCTCGCCTGATTGGTGCGCCTCCGGGGTACGTGGGGTATGAGGAAGGGGGTTATCTGACCGAAGCCGTGCGCCGCAGACCCTATTCGGTGTTGCTGCTGGACGAAGTTGAAAAGGCTCACCCGGATGTCTTCAACGTTTTGTTGCAGGTTCTGGATGATGGCCGCCTGACCGATGGCCAGGGGCGGACGGTGGACTTCCGCAATACTGTGGTGGTGATGACCTCCAACCTGGGTTCCCACATCATTCAGGAGAAAGCCGGGGAAGAAAACTACGAGGATATGAAGTCTGCGGTGATGGAGGTGGTCGGAACCCATTTCCGGCCCGAATTCATTAACCGGGTTGACGATGTGGTGGTCTTCCATCCGCTGGCTGAATCCCAGATTCAGGGCATTGCCAGAATTCAGATTGAGAATCTGGCCCGCCGCCTGACAGATCAGGACATGAAGCTGGAGCTTGGGGACGATGTGATGCAGCTGCTCGCGGAAGTGGGGTACGACCCGGTTTACGGTGCACGCCCGCTCAAGCGCGCGATTCAGCGGATGATCGAAAACCCGTTGGCGCAGCGGTTGTTGCAGGGTGAGTTTGTGCCGGGTGACACCATCCGTGCAACCGTTCAGGAAAACCAGTTGGTGTTCACCAAGACGGGCGGATGATAGCCGTTTGCTCCGGGTGAGCATGAAAAAGGGCGGTTGGCCGAAGCCTCCGCCCTTTTTCTTTTTTACTTACCAGGCATGAGCGCCTAGCGCTCGTCGTCGCCTTGTGCGCCGCAGTTTTCGTCTTCGATTTCCTCGAATTTTTGCCGCTGCTGTTCAATTTCTTCGGGGGTCAGATAGCGTTGCTCGCCATTTTCTTCCACACGAATGCGGGCGTTGCTGTTGATAACCCGGAGATTGGAGCGTGCGGTGGCACAATTGGCTTCCCGTTGTTTACGGCGAGCCTCTTCAACCGCGGACTCTTCCCGTTGCTGTTGCTCTGCCGCCTGCTGCTCCTGCAAGTCACCCAGTTGTTCCTGGGCGCTTCGGCGCTGGCCACCCGAGCCCTGGCTGGTGCCGGAACGCACATTGACCTGTTCGGCGCTCTGGCCCGTTGGCTGGCGGTCGCCAAAGTGGGTTACCCCATTCTCGTCGGTCCATTTGTACACCGAGGCACTGTTTGCGAGGCCGGGGGCCGCTGCCATCAGTGCGGTTAGCAATAATATTTTTCGATTCATCTGTCTGCTCGCCACTGTGTTACTCGCTGGGGCCATCATGCCATTGCCTGGCGCAATTTTCTTGTCCCTGGTTCAAAATCTTGTACGCGAACCGATCCGGTATGGCAACCAGAGCGGAAATTGCCGGCAATTAGGCTGCGACGACTATTGACAGTGAGTTTCCCGCTGTCAGAATTACCGATTGCCTGAAGACTGGGGTCAATACGGCAGGCAATCCCGAGCGAGTATCCCCCGTTAATCACCACACTGTGCTTGCCAGCGTCTGGCAGGCCTTGGTTGTTGCTTACTTGCAACCCGTTGATTGGCCATTTTCCGCAACCCTCAGGATAGTGGCTGGCCAGGAGACAACCTCTTAATTCTGGTGTGGAGGAGTAAGCCGGTTCCGCTTTCACAAGAAGCAGGGAAACCGAGAATCCAGGCAACCGGGGGCGTACCCCGGCTCATTCACTCGTAGAAGAGGGTAGAAAATCGTGGAGTTATTGTCTGGCGCCGATATGCTGATCCGCTCCCTGAAAGATGAAGGGATCGAATACATATACGGCTATCCGGGTGGTGCAGCCCTTCATATTTATGATGCGCTGTTCAGGCAGGACAAAGTCAAGCATATTCTGGTGCGGCACGAACAGGCGGCGGTCCACATGGCCGACGGCTATGCCCGTGCAACCGGAAAACCAGGTACCGTACTGGTGACCTCGGGTCCTGGAGCCACCAACACCATTACCGGCATTGCCACCGCGTTCATGGATTCCATCCCCATGGTGGTTCTGTGTGGCCAGGTTGCATCCACTCTGATTGGTGAGGATGCATTCCAGGAAACAGACATGATCGGTGTCTCCCGTCCGGTGGTTAAGCACAACCTCAGTGTGCGCCATCCCGGGGAAATCCCCGAGGTTATTCGTAAGGCTTATTACATAGCGGCCACAGGTCGTCCTGGCCCGGTTGTGGTTGATATCCCGAAAGATATGACCACGCCGAACGAGCGCTACGAATATTCCTATCCGAAAAAGATCAAGTTGCGTTCCTACAACCCGGCCATTCGTGGCCATGCCGGCCAGATCAAGAAAGCGGTCGATATGCTGATGGCGTCCCGCCGGCCAGTGATCTATGCCGGTGGCGGCGTTGTTTTGGGTAAAGCCAGTGATCAGCTTACCGAGTTGACGCGACTGCTCAACTTTCCCATCACCAATACGCTGATGGGCATCGGCTGCTATCCCGCGTCAGACAAGCAGCACCTGGGTTGGCTGGGTATGCACGGTACCTATGAAGCCAATATGGCGATGCATCACTCAGACCTGATTCTCTGCATAGGTGCCCGTTTTGATGACCGGGTAACCAACGCAACAGAGAAGTTCTGTCCTGGCGCCCGCATAATCCATATCGACATTGATCCGGCATCGATTTCCAAAACGATCGATGCCGATGTGCCCATCGTTGGCCCGGTTGATGCCGTGCTCAAGGAGATGCTGTCTCTGGTGAAAGAATCCAAAGACACGCCGGATGCCGAGGCCTTGGCCGCCTGGTGGAAGCAGATTGATGAATGGCGCGCGTTCCATGGTATGCGCTATGAAACAAGCCCCGATGTGATCAAACCCCAGGAAGTTATCGAAATGCTGTGTCGGCTCACCAACGGCGAAGCATTTGTGACCTCTGATGTGGGGCAGCACCAGATGTTTGCGGCGCAGTACTACAAGTTCAACAAGCCCAATCGCTGGATCAACTCCGGTGGTCTGGGCACCATGGGCTTTGGCCTGCCAGCCGCCATGGGCGTGAAGCTTACCCACCCGGATGACGAAGTGCTTTGTATTACCGGTGAGGGCAGCATCCAGATGAACATCCAGGAGCTGTCGACCTGTAATCAGTACAACCTTCCGGTGAAGATTATCAACCTGAACAATCAGGCTTTGGGTATGGTGAAGCAGTGGCAGGATATGAATTACGAGTCACGCCACTCCCAGTCTTACATGGAGTCCCTGCCGGACTTTATCAAGCTGGCGGAATCCTACGGCCATGTGGGTGTAAGGATTGACCGCAAAGAAGACCTTGAGCCCAAGTTGAAAGAAGTTCTGGCGATGAAAGACAAGCTTGTGTTCGTCGATATTTATGTCGACCGGTTTGAGCACGTCTATCCGATGCAGGTGGCCCGCGGATCCATGAAGGATATGTGGCTCAGCAAGACGGAGAGGGTGTGATCATGCGTCGAATCATTTCTGTTTTGCTGGAAAACGAGCCGGGCGCGCTGTCCCGCGTGGTCGGTCTGTTCTCGCAGCGCAATTACAACATAGAAACACTGACCGTAGCGCCGACCGAGGACGAAACCCTGTCACGCCTGACCGTCACAACCACAGGCTCGGATAAGGTCATCGAGCAGATTACCAAGCAGTTGAACAAGCTGATCGAGGTGGTCAAGCTGGTGGATCTGACTGAGGGCGCCCACATCGAGCGGGAGCTGATGCTGGTCAAGCTTAAGGCGACCGGCTCCCAGCGCGCCGAGATCAAGCGCACCGTGGATATTTTCCGGGGCCAGATCGTGGATGTCACCAGTTCCGTGTACACCGTGCAACTTGCCGGTGACAGCGACAAGCTGGATGGCTTTATCCAGGCGATCGGAACGTCAGGCGTGCTCGAGGTTGTCCGGACCGGTGTTTCTGGTATTGCCCGTGGCGAAAAGGTTCTCAGCCTGTAAAGGCTGCCAAAACAAATCGAAAACCATGGCCTTCCGGGGCCATTTCATACAATAGAGGTTTCTCATGCAGGTTTATTACGATAAGGATTGCGATCTTTCCATCATCCAGGGCAAGAAAGTTGCCATTCTTGGCTTTGGTTCCCAGGGGCACGCGCACGCGTGCAACCTGAAAGAATCCGGTGTTGATGTGACCGTTGGTCTGCGTCCAGGCTCCTCGTCCATCGCCAAAGCCGAAGCCTACGGCCTGAAGACCAGCGATGTGGCGTCGGCGGTTGCCGCTTCTGACGTGGTCATGGTTCTGACTCCGGACGAATTCCAGGCCCAGTTGTATCGTGAAGAGATCGAACCGAACCTGAAGCAGGGTGCAACCCTGGCGTTCGCCCATGGTTTTGCCATTCACTACAACCAGATCGTTCCCCGCAAAGACCTGGACGTTATCATGGTTGCCCCGAAAGCGCCGGGCCACACCGTGCGTACCGAGTTCACCAAGGGCGGCGGTATTCCCGACCTGGTTGCTATCTTCCAGGATGCGTCTGGCAGCGCCAAAGATCTGGCCCTGTCCTACGCCAGCGGTATCGGTGGCGGCCGCACCGGCATCATCGAAACGACCTTCAAAGACGAAACCGAGACGGATCTGTTTGGTGAGCAGGCGGTTCTGTGTGGCGGTGCGGTTGAGCTGGTTAAAGCCGGTTTTGAAACTCTGACCGAAGCAGGTTACGCGCCGGAAATGGCATACTTCGAGTGCCTGCACGAGCTCAAGCTGATTGTTGACCTGATGTATGAAGGCGGTATCGCCAACATGAACTACTCCATCTCCAACAACGCCGAGTACGGCGAGTACGTAACCGGCCCGGAGGTGATCAACGCTGAGTCCCGTGAAGCCATGCGCAATGCACTGAAGCGGATTCAGAGCGGTGAGTATGCCAAGATGTTCATTTCTGAAGGGGCTCTGAACTATCCGTCGATGACTGCCCGTCGTCGTCAGAATGCCTCCCATGAAATTGAAGTGGTCGGCGAGAAGCTGCGCTCTATGATGCCGTGGATTTCCGCCAACAAGATCGTGGATAAAGACAAGAACTGATCCCGATTTTAGGTGAGGTTTGCAAACGCGGCCCCTTGTGGCCGCGTTTTTCGTTTATACTCCGCCCAAATGCTTTCCGGAGTTTATGGAATGACTGAAGAAAAGAGCACCGTGGAAAAATCCGACCCAAAGCGAAATCCAGAGCCTGACATTGAGCCGGGCGAGGTTGTTGAAGAAGAGTTGATTGAGGGCGCAAAAGTTCGCCGCAAGGGTATTTATCTGCTGCCCAATGCGCTGACTACCGCTTCCCTTTTCTCGGGTTTTTACGCGATTGTTTCCGCCGCAAATGGCGTGTTTGATAACGCTGCCATTGCCATTTTTGTGTCGATGATTCTGGACGGCCTGGATGGCCGCGTCGCCCGGATGACCAATACCCAGAGCAAGTTTGGCGAAGAGTACGACAGCCTGGCCGACATGGTTGCGTTCGGGGTGGCGCCCGGTTTGGTGGCGTTTTTCTGGTCGCTTAACGGTCTCGATAAAGTGGGCTGGGTGGTTACCTTCATTTATGTGGCCGGAGCAGCCTTACGGTTGGCCCGGTTCAATACCCAGATCGGTTCGGTCGATAAAAAGTATTTTGTGGGCCTGGCCAGTCCTGCTGCCGCGGCCTGTGTTGCCGGCCTGGTGTGGTGTTTCCACCGTTTCGAGCCCTCAACCTGGCTTTCGCTGCTGACGATCATCGTGGTAGCTGGCACGGGTGTGATGATGGTCAGCAACATCCTGTACCGCAGTTTCAAGGATCTTGATTTGCGGGGCAGGGTACCTTTTGCGGCGATTCTCCTGGTTGTGCTGGTGTTTGTGGTGATCGCGATTGATCCGGCTGCCGTATTGTTCACCGGGTTCCTGATCTATGCACTGTCCGGCCCGCTCCGGGCGCTGTTCCGCCGCAAACCCGGGCGAGCCGGGTAACGACTGTCTTCCGGCCGGCCCCTCGGCCGGGAATTTTCTCGGGAACCTCCGGTCACTTACCTCACGTAATGAGTTGGAGATTCCCGATGCTTTTCAAGCGCAGCCCCTCCTGGGCCATTCCTGAATCTGCCGTCACGCCAGAATCGGTCTATTTGAACCGCCGAAAATTCATGGCCGGAACCCTTGCGTCGGCGGCGGCGCTGGCGCTGCCCGGAGTGCTGAAGGCAGAGGGCGCGAATATTCCTGGTGAAACATTGCCGTTTACTGCGATGCCGGAATTTTCAACGAACGAAGACAAGGCGCCCTACGAGGCGGTGACTTCTTACAACAACTTTTACGAATTCGGCACAGGCAAGGGCGACCCCGCGCGTTATGCCGATGCTATGTCTGTTGACCCCTGGTCGATCGCCGTGGAAGGCGAGTGTGCAAAGACCGGTACTTATGCCCTGGAAGATCTGCTCAGCCCCGGGGATTATCAGGAGCGGATTTACCGGTTGCGTTGTGTTGAAGCCTGGTCAATGGTGATTCCATGGGTGGGTGTGCCGCTGGCGGATGTACTTAAGCGGCTTGAGCCGACCTCGAAAGCAAAATACGTTTACTTTGAAACCCTGCACGATCCGGATCAGATGCGCGGGCAGCGTTCCATGTTCAGTGTTATTGACTGGCCCTATAGAGAGGGGCTCAGAATGGATGAAGCCATGAACGAATTATCGTTTCTGGCGGTCGGCCTCTACGGTAAAACACTGCCAAACCAGAACGGCGCCCCTGCGCGCCTGGTGATTCCCTGGAAGTACGGTTTCAAAAGCATCAAGTCCATTGTCCGGATCCGGTTCATGGAGGGGCGGCCGAAAACCAGCTGGGAGATGATCGCGCCAGAGGAATACGGTTTTTATGCCAATGTGAACCCGGAAGTGGACCATCCTCGCTGGAGTCAGAAGCGTGAGCGCCGATTGCCGTCGGGATTGTTGAGCCCCAACTGGATTGAGACTGAGAAGTTCAACGGTTATGGCGAGCAGGTCGCCGGGCTCTATAAAGGCATGGACCTGTCCAGGTATTACTAATGGCGGCCAAAGGTTCCAGGCGGTTCCCCTACACCACGGTCAAAGGCTTCCTGTTGCTAATCTGTTTGATCCCTCTTTTTCTGATTGGATGGGATCTTCGTAATGGCAGCCTGGGGCCTGATCCGGGGCAAACCATAACCGAGACTTTGGGGATAACGGCTTTCCAGTTGCTCCTGATAACGCTTGCTATATCGCCATTGCGAAAGTTAACCGGTTGGGCCGGTTGGCTTCGGTTCCGGCGAATGCTCGGGTTGTTCGTCTTTTTCTACGCCTCATTGCATCTGCTGGCGTTCCTTCAGTTTATTCTCGGCTGGTTTGATCTATGGGACACTTTTACCAAGCGCCCCTATATCATCGCCGGGGCGCTCGCATTCGTGTTAATGATTCCTTTGGCCTTTACGTCCACTAAAGGAATGATGAAAAAACTGGGCCGACGCTGGAAGCCCGTGCACCGGCTTATATACAGTTCGGCGGTTTTGGTCTGGATCCATTTTCTGTGGCAGGCCAGAAGCGACATCACTGAAATGGTGTTGTATGGCGTGGTTTTGGCAATATTGCTCGCCGCTCGGGTGTATTGGTCTGGGCTATCGGCGCTGGTGCCTTTGAAAAAGGTCGGAAATTGATCGGAAATTGCACGGGTTGAGTGTAATCTGAGCACTCGCATAGGTGGAAACCGAAGTCATCGAAAATAAGTTGGAAACGGTCGTTGACAGGTTCGGTGAGGTCTGTAGAATGCGCATCTCTTTCGAGGGG
>NZ_JBNFVX010000021.1:0-49768 GCF_049943275.1 Marinobacter sp. VGCF2001 | reverse complement strand
GTTAGACGTATTCGAAAAGTCTTTTGAGAAGCTTAAAAGAGACCGAAGCAAGAAAGACACCCGTGTCGTTATTTCGGAATTCCTGGAAAAATTTGAATCGTCGGACTTCAACCAAGCTATACATTCTTCCGCAATTTTCGACGCTGAATTGCCTGTATGGATGTACCTCCTCGGTGGTATTGAGGCCGCAGTGAAAAAAGAGGAGCTCCTCGATGGTCGAGTTGAAATTTTAAATGAATTTCTGTTGGAGCATATTAATAATTTAAGCTTTGGTGAACCCGACAGAAAGAGCTATACGGGTATATTGATAGAAAATAGATTGTGGGCAAGCGCAAAAATCATAAAGAATGTCGACCCATTTCTTTTAAATTCAAAATTTCCGGCAACTTACTCGTGTATTATTAGTACCTCAAAAAAATATGACAAAAAAGCGTCCTTGAATCTTCTCCAGGAATTGATTGGAATGGGCTTTGACGTAAACAAGCCGACAGACGTGAATAAAATAACGCTACTCATGAAGGCTTGCGCAATTTCAGATTTGGAAACGATAAAAATTTTGCTTGAGTATGAAGCAGATATAAACGCAATTGACTCTAAGTATGGCGCTAGCGCCTGGATGCATGCAATAGAAAGCAAATATGGGTTAGGGTCTTTTTCGGCAAGGGACAGATTGTTCAGGGTTCTCAATTTATTAATCCGAAGTGGTGCCGATATTTTTGCAAGACCAAATAATCAGCGCAATTTTTATGATTTCGTTACGAAATCAAAGATTCTTGATAAAACAGAAAAAGATAAGCTTCGATCACGCTTTGAAAAGAATAAGAAAGGAAAGGTTGCGCTAGAAGAGGACAAGGAAAACAGAAAGAAAACTTTGGGAGCAGAAGATAAAATCCCAGAGGATTTTATTGTTCAGTACCACCGTGATACAGATTTTCTCCTCATACCGACTGATCTTTTGGTTCACGAAATGATCTGTATTTTTATGAAGTTTGGAATCAACGAATTCTACGCGAGAGACATTTCCAACGTTGTTAATCGAACCGTAAAAAAATGGACGGACTATAAACCACCTATGTCTCCAGGGCTTGCGGAAGAGAAGCTCGATGAGCTTCTAGATTTTTCTGATGAATTGCAGTTGGAGAAGTCGAGAGATCTTCGATACCGCTGCAAGATGATTAAAGAGAATCTGTCGATGTCACCTAAGCTTGATGAATTGGTCAATGTGTTTGCCAAAATACGATCTAATAACTTAGATAGTGGTGGTATGTCATAACTAGAGGCTGTTGTCGGACGGGCCTTCGCTCGCGCTCAGGCACGCCGCAAAGCCGAGCGTTAAATTAGTAATGGTAGCGGAGTTGTGCGAGATGTAGAGCGTCATCCGTGACTTTGTAGACCATGCGATCCTCTTCGTTGATTCGGCGCGACCAATAGCCGGCAAGGCTATGTTTCAGCGGTTCTGGTTTACCAATACCTTCAAACGGCTCACGCTTGGTTTCCTTGATTAACTTGTTGATTCGTTTAAGAGTATTTTTGTCGGTTTTTTGCCAATAGAGATAGTCTTCCCAGGCATTCTCGGAGAAGATAAGCTTCATTCAAGAAGATCCTTTTCTTGCCCGCCGCTTTGCTCTAGCTCAGCAACGGATTCTAGCAACCGGCGAGCGTTCTTCGGCGCACGCAGCAGGTATGCGGTCTCCTGCAGAGCTTCGTAATCCTCTAATGAGACCATTACCACCGACTGCGATTTGCTCCGAGTAATTATGATTGGTGAGCGGTCTTCACAGACCCGGTCCATGGTTTTTGCTAGGTTTGTTCTGGCAGCGGTATAGCTGATGGCATCCATAAGATTAATCCTGTACGTGATATTGATCATGTACAAGATACCGTACGACAGATGATTTAACAATCGGCTACACAGCGACCGGTTTTCCGCCGCTTCGCGGCTCCAACATGGCGCGTCAGCCGGGCGTTAGGCTCTATTGTTGCGTGATGCGCACCAAGCTATCATTCCCTCTGATTAAATCTTTCCGTCACAAAGGACTGAAGCGGTTCTACTCGACCGGCAGCACGACGGGCATACAGCCTGACCATGCCAAGAAACTGCGTATGCAGCTGGCTGCTCTGGATACGGCGACTTCAGTGGAAGACATGGATATTCCAGGACGGCAACGCCCACATTCTTGATTATGAGGATTATCACTAATGACTATGCATAATCCGCCGCATCCTGGTGAATTCATTCGCGAGGTGTACCTGGAGCCTCTCGGTATCAGCTCTCGTCAGCTTGCCTCCAGTCTGGGCGTTTCACCTTCTACTTTGTCTCGGCTGCTCAAAGGAGATAGTGGTATTAGCCCGGAAATGTCATTGCGGCTATCCAAGATTCTCGGGCGCACTCCTGAGAGCTGGTTGGCGATGCAAGATATGTACGACCTATGGGTGGCTCGCGGCACAGTCAATCTGGATGGTATTCACCGCCTGGACTTCGAAGCAGCTTAACCAGTGGCTGTTGTCGGGCGCGCCCGCGCTGGCGCTCCGGCACGCCGCAAAGCCGGGCGCAAAAAGGACGGCATGGATGGTAAAAAATTTCCTTGCAGATGCGGGCTCGTTGGCTCCCTCCGTTCGGAGCAGCCACGAGCTTTATCGGTCGGCTTTACAGCCACTGATCAGCATTATTACGCCTACCTATAATCGCGAGCGAACCATCGCGCAGGCGGTGGAGTCTGTCTTGGCGCAGTCTTATGAGCGCTGGGAGCTTCTGATTATTGATGATGGTTCTGAAGACGGCACGCGAGAGCAGTTATCTGGTTACCTGGACGATGCCAGGGTTCAGTACCATTTTCAGGAGAACCAGGGGCAGAGTGTTGCCCGGAATCGGGGGCTTCGTTACGCGCGTGGAGAATACATCTGCTTTCTGGATTCGGATGATCTGTGGGTGCCGGAAAAGCTGGAGCGGCAGGAGGCACTGATGAAGGCATACCCGGATGTGGATGTGCTTCACAGTGATGAAATCATGATTGATGAACAGGGCCATGAGTTATCCCGCAAGAATATGCGCCGATATTCCGGCAAAATTGCCCGTCAGATGCTGGTAGATAACAGTGTCAGCATCAATACCGTGATGGCACGGCGCGAATGTTTTGATGCGATGGGCGGTTTTTCCGGTCGTTATGGCGTTGCCGATGACTACGACATCTGGTTGCGTTTTTCGTCTCGTTACACGTTTTTCTATGTGCCCGAGTACTGGGGTTATTATCGGGTTATGCCGGATCAGATTTCCAGCAACAAGGTGCGCCGTTTCGAGGCGAACGAGTCGATTATTCTGGATTTCATCAAAGCCTATGGTGAAGTACTTGAGCCCTGGGAAATTCGGTGGGGGCTGGCTCGTTTCTACTGCAGAAAAGCCCGCTATTTTGCCGCAGCGGGACAACGTGCGACCGCTTGGGGAGCGCTGGGGCGGGCGGCGCGTTTCGCCCCTCTGGATTTCGCGGTCTGGCGAAGTCTTTACCGGGTTATGTTCCCGCGTCGGTCCGGGAGCCGGGAGTAAGCTAAAAGATAGGCTCCCCGCTCGCTTTCACGGCATAAAACAGGCAGTCGCTCTTCGCAATCGCCGGGTTGGTCGTGATCATAAACAGCCGAATGGCCTGGGCGGGGTGAATCTTCCCGTTTTCAATCCGTAACACCCGTGCTGTGCTCTCGATCCGGTTATGGCCAATGGCAGTGAGGGTGCCAAGGCCCTTTTCCCCGATCCACCCGAGCGATTCGTGGGGGTAAACAATGCCGAAATTGCGGTGTTCAATGTCGGGGGGAAAGGTCAGGTCTGCCTGGCCGGAGGGAGTATCGCGATATTCGATGCTGGCCTGGTTGGCCAGTTCCACCCGGATCGGGTTGCGTAAGACGCTCACATCCCACTCGGCCTGCTCCAGTGACAGCACATCGGTTTTGGTGGTGTACCGAACGAGGCCATCGTAGGCCAGTTGGTGGGCGTGTTCGTCCTGGGAGCCGCCACATTCGATGGTGACCGTGGGTACCTCCTGTTCGGAATATTCCATCAGCGCGCCGAGGCGCAGGTCGGTCATAACCAGGCGATCGGTGAACAGCGAGGCCAGGGCCTGGTGGGCGGCGTCGTTGGTGATAGTTACCGCGAAGGCCGGCCCGGTGCCGGACGTATTGTGAACGTCCAGCAGGCATTCGGGATTGGCATTGCGCAGCTCGATGAGCATGGCCTCGGCAATCGCACCTTCCGGGCCTTCGAAAGGTTGTCGGAAACAGCGGTTGAGGTCCCGGCCCTCGGGCCGCTGACGCACCGTAAGTTTGGGCGGAGTTTTCGCCGGGTACACACCGCCGAGCAGAAAAAGCATATTCACCTCGGGTGTGCGCTGTTCCAGTAGCCATCGGTGCAGTGCAAAGAATCCCGAGGGTTCGTTGCCGTGCAATAAGGTCGCCATGGCGCGGGTGCGGCTGCGGTCGCGGCCGGCCACATGAACCACGGTGGGGCCGGTCAGTTGGTCCAGCCACTCCAGAGGTGATCGGCCAAGGGTTTTGGGCGACGGGTCGTTCAGGTAATCGAGAACGTTGGCGTTGCTCACGGCGACAATCTCCATTCGTGGAGTGGTCGGTTGGTTTTCTGATTCACCATATACAGCGCCAGCATACTTTGAAACGCTTCGTCGGGCGTCATGGCGGTCATAAAGGATTCTGTTATGGCGCGCTGCCAGCGGGCACCCGTGGTACGGCTTTGTAGCCGACCTTCGATGATGCCCAGCAGGCGGCTGATTTCGTTGTCGTCTAAACCAGTCTGCCCTAAAGCTTCGCGGGCCCTGGGTAGCAGCGACTCGGCCACGGCTATCAGAGGCGAGGCTTGCAGCTGAACCTGATTCTTGTGCGGCCAGATAATCTCGGCATCGATGCCGTATTTGGCAGCCCGGTAAAAATTGTGTTCGGTGTAGTGGAACGGAAAAATTGAGGTCAGGTGGTGGATGTCGTCCAGCACCGCCAGGGCCATCCCGATCACAAAGAGGCCATTCGCGCACATATCCACTGCAGTGGGCCCAGCGGGCATGGAGCGAATCTCGATGCGCAGGTGGCCGCCGGCGGTAGGGTCGTAAATGGCACGGTTCCAGGGCCAGGTGGTGCCCTGATGCAGGCGCAGCTCGGCCAGTTCCGGCATTGCGCCGCTGTCGATCACGGCCATTGGGTCTTCATCCGACATCAGAGGAATGATGGGGGGATACAACGAAGCCGAGGCGGCAAACAGTTCCCAGGCGCTGCGGGCCCAGCCATTGCCGTAATATACCCGGGGCGGGTGGCGCCAGGTCTTGTGGTTCGGCGACCGGCTGTCAATGGATTGTTTGAACAGGGCAATGCGGGTTTCATCCCAGAGGTGATGGCCAAACAGGCTGGGAGAATTGCTGGCCAGGGCCAGGGCAATCGGGGTGACCAGTTGAACGGCATTGAAATAATCGGCAAACCGTCGCGCCGGCACGCGCCAGTGCAGCTGGAAGGAGGTGTTGGCGCCTTCCATATAGACGTCGTCTGCTTCCAGGTTCAGCACGTCGTGGCCACCAATGTGAATGCTGAACGGCTCGCTCCGTTGCTCAATCAGCGCTTTTGACAGGGCGTGGTAACGGGGTTCGTTGGTCATCACCTGAGCGCCCATGTCGGACTGGCGCAGGGTGGGCAGAATGCCAATGGGGACCAGTTCACCGCCCAATGGCGCGGCATGTTGATTGATGCGAGTGATGGCTGCGAGCAGTTCCTGTTCGGTTCTGGCGAAAGGGCTGCCTTTGAAGGTCTGGGGGCTCAGGTTGTACTCGAGGTTGAAGCGATTGAGCTCGAGCGTGAGCTGCGGGTCTCTGGCGCTGGCGGCAATCGCCGTGTTGATGGGGTGAATGCGCAATTCCGGGTTAACGATGTAGAACTCGACTTCCGCCCCGATAGAGGCTTCACCCTCACCAAAGCCTGGCCGGGCAAGCAGGCGGGTGAGGGCGGTCAGGTCCGTTCGTACCTTGGCGGCAAAACGGTCGAATTCCTCTGGCGCAAACTCTGTTGTTTGAATCGACAGTCCCACGGTAAGGTTGTCTCTTGCGCTGACATATCTTTGATATTAGTGGAAGATGCCCCGATTGCCTTGTTAAACCTTGCGAAAGACCACGGGAGCCTCCTCGGGAATGACACGAACGGTTTTGATTATTGAAGACAATCCCGGCATCGGCGAGCTGGTTCGTATGCAGGTGACCGACCTGGGCATGACACCCGTTCTGGTGGATCGCGGCGATACGGGGTTGGCGCGGTTTCGCGAGGGCGGTATTGATCTGGTGATTCTGGATTTGATGCTGCCCGGGCTTGACGGGCTGGCGGTGTGCCGGGAAATCCGCGCCTGCCCGGGCTATGTGCCGGTCATGATGCTAACGGCCAAGAGTACTGAGCTGGACCGGGTGCTGGGGCTGGAAATGGGGGCCGATGACTATCTCACCAAGCCGTTCAGCGTTGCCGAACTGGCCGCTCGAATCAAAGCTCTGTTCCGCCGGGTGGATGCTTTGTCTCAGGGCACGGCACCAACGGAGGATGCCGGCGAGCTCTCCGTCGATGGTCTGCGGATAGACCCGGTGCGGCGGCGGGTGTTTGTGGAGGAGCAGGAGGCAGATTTAACCGCCCGTGAATTTGATCTGCTCTGGCACTTTGCTTCGCATCGCGGCCGGGTTTTCAGCCGGGCCCAGTTGCTGGATGCGGTCTGGGGCTACAACCATGATGGCTACGAGCATACCGTAAACACTCATATCAACCGGCTGCGCAACAAGATCGAAGCCGACCCTGCGAACCCGAGCTACGTCCAGACGGTCTGGGGCGTTGGCTACCGGTTCATGGATTAGCGATGGCGCTTTCTGTCTTCCGAACCCTCTACGCTCGCCTGGCTATTGGTCTGTTCCTGCTGTTGCTGGTGGTGGGCGGCCTGTTCACTTTCCTGAGCCTGACCTCGGTTCGGGAGTACTCGGCGGCGGTAAACCACCAGATCAATCGCGATCTTGCCCGGAATCTGGTCTCCGACCGCAACCTGGTGACTGATGGCCGGCTGAATCGCGATGCCATGAAGCAGCTTTTTGATTTGTACATGGCGATTAACCCGAGCATCGAGATCTATTTGCTGGATACCGACGGCACCATTCTCTCGTTCTCGGCCAACCCCGATAAGATCAAGCGCAACCGGGTGTCGCTGGGGCCGATCAGAACCCTTCTGGAGAATCCGGTTGCCTATCCGTTGCCGGGCGATGATCCGCGCAGCCACGACCGGCAAAAAGTGTTTTCGGTCACGCCTGTGCCTTCGGCTGACAACCCCACCGGCTATCTCTACGTCGTGCTGAGGGGTGAGGAATTTGATCTGGCCGAGAGCATGGTTCACAGCAATCGGTTATTGAAAATGGGCGCAGGTGCCCTGGTGGTCAGCCTGATCGTGGGTTTGCTGGCGGGCCTGGTGTTTTTCCGGTTGTTGACTCGGCGCCTGTCGCGGCTGACTGAGCGCGTGGAGTCGTTCGAGCGGGATATGTCGCCAGACACAACACCAGACACGGTGAACAAGGGCGACGATATTGATTATCTGGCCTCGCGGTTCGACCGGATGGCCGAGCGCATTGTCGCCCAACTGGATCTGCTGAAGCACAAGGACGCCCAGCGGCGGCAGTTGGTGGCTCAGGTGTCTCACGACCTGCGAACACCGCTGGCGTCGATTCAGGGCTACATTGAAGCTCTGCAACTGAAACAGGAAACCCTGGATGCCGGCGAGCGGGCCCGGTTCCTGGATGTGGCGCTGGCGGAGAGCCATCGGTTGGGGCGCCTGGTGGAGGAGTTGTTCGAGCTGGCCGCGCTGGATGCCCGGGAGAAACAACCAGATGCAGAGCCTTTTGTGGTTGCCGAGCTGCTTTATGATGTGGTTCAGAAACATCGGCCGGAAGCGGCTGGCGCGGGTATTGAGCTGACCATTGTGGCGGCCGAACCGGTGCGGGTAACGGCCGACATCGCCATGACCGAGCGAGTGCTGGACAACCTTATCGGCAATGCCATCAGCCATGCACCGAACGCGACACAAGTAACGCTGGCGGTTGTGGCACGAGAGGGCGGCGCAGCCATTACGGTGGCGGATGCAGGGCCGGGCATCAAGGCGGATGATCTCGACCACGTTTTCGAGCCTTTTTATCAGGCCGCAGAGGCTTCCCGCAGCGGCCACGCCGGGCTGGGGCTGGCCATTGCCCAGCGGCTGGTTGTCCTGCAATCCGGGACCTTGTCTGTGCGTAACGCCGGCGGCGCGGAGTTTACGATATGGCTGCCGCAGGCAGATCCAGCGTCGGGTAACGCGTCGTAAGGCTCACCAATGTTATACATTTGTGATATTTGCCGAACGGTTTCGTGACTCCATGGCAGTAGGCTCTGGATATGGAATCCAATGAGGAGAAGTCTCATGAAACGCAGATTTGCAGGTTTGTTTTCTGCCCTGGCGTTAATGTTTGCGGTTGCAGGGTTATTTGCGGCGCAGGTGTCGGCCGAAAAATCGGAACGTGAACTCAGCCGGTTTGCACCTGATCAACCGGGGCTGGCCGTTGCCACCTTTGCCGGCGGCTGCTTCTGGTGTGTGGAAGCCGGTTACGAAAAAATCCCCGGCGTTGTCGAGGCTGTGTCCGGCTACGCGGGCGGTGACGAAAAGAACCCGACCTATCAGCAGGTCTCCTCTGGCCGCACCGGCCACACCGAGGCTGTGCAGGTGTATTACGACCCCGACAAGATGACCTACGAGGGCCTTCTGGCAGGACTCTGGCGGATGATGAACCCGACCGACCTTGAGGGGCAGTTTGTGGACCGGGGCAAACAGTACCGCCCGACCATCTTTTATCATAATGCCGAGCAGAAGCGTTTGGCCGAGGCGGCGAAACAAAAACTGGAGGCATCCGGGGTTTACGATAACCCGGTAGTCATCCCGATCGAGCCACTGAAAATCTTCTACCCGGCCGAAGAGTACCACCAGGATTACTACAAGAAGAATCCGATTCGCTACAACTTCTACACCTTTAATTCCGGGCGTTACCAGTTTATCGAGAAAGTGTATGGCGAGGATTACGAACTGGACTTCTCCCGCTATGTGCCTGGCGCCAATGGCGACCCCAAGGCCAGCGGAAGTGCCAGCAAGGAACAGGCAACATCAGGCAACGGCTTCAACCCGGCGACCTTTGAAAAGCCGAGCCAAGAAGTTCTGAAACAGCGCCTGACCGACCTGCAATACGAGGTAACCCAGGAAGATGCGACCGAGCGCGCTTTCAACAACGCATACTGGGACAACAAGCGCCCCGGGTTGTATGTGGATGTTGTCTCTGGTGAGCCGTTGTTTTCCTCCCGGGACAAGTACAAGTCGGGCACCGGCTGGCCCAGTTTTACCCGGCCTCTTGCTTCCGACGCCGTGGTAGAGCGTGAAGACAATACGTTCTTCATGACCCGAACCGAAATCCGCAGTAGCCACGCAGACTCTCATCTGGGCCACGTGTTCAACGATGGCCCGGCGCCAACCGGATTGCGCTATTGCATGAACTCGGCGGCCATGAAGTTTATCCCGCTGGAGGAAATGGAAGCCGCCGGTTATGGCCAGTGGATTGACGAGGTGAGGCAGGGTAGCGCGCAGTAGCGTTATCTTCACAAGTGCAATTCAGGTGCCTAGCGGCACGGGATTCAGTTACAGTCATGCCACCAAGTACTGAATGAGAAGGGGAGAGCATTGAATGAGTGATCCGACGTACACGCCGCCCAAAGTCTGGAAGTGGGACCCCGGCAATGGTGGGCAATTCGCTAACATCAACCGCCCGATTGCCGGACCTACCCACGACAAAGAGCTGCCGGTGGGTGAGCACCCCTTCCAGCTGTATTCCCTGGCAACACCGAACGGCGTAAAGGCCACGGTCATGCTCGAGGAATTGTTGGAATTGGGCATCAAGGAAGCCGAATACGATGCCTGGCTGGTTCGCATTACCGAGGGCGACCAGTTCAGCAGCGGTTTCGTTAATGTGAACCCGAATTCCAAGATTCCCGCCATGCTCGACCGCAGCGTAGATCCGGCTATCCGGGTGTTTGAATCGGGCTCGATCCTGTTTTATCTGGCCGAGAAGTTTGATGCTTTCTTGCCCAAAGACCCGGCAAAGCGCACCGAGGCCATGAACTGGCTGTTCTGGCAGATGGGCAGCGCGCCGTTCCTGGGTGGCGGCTTTGGCCATTTCTATGCCTATGCACCGGAGAAATACGAGTACCCGATTAACCGTTACACCATGGAAGTGAAGCGCCAATTGGATGTACTGGACCGCCAGTTGGCGGAAAACCAATACATTGCCGGTGACGAATATTCCATTGCCGATATGGCGATCTGGCCCTGGTATGGCGCGCTGGTGAAAAACATGGTGTACGAGGCGGCCGAATTCCTGGAGGCCCACACCTACACCAACGTGGTGCGGTGGACCAATGAATTGGCACAGCGCCCGGCGGTCAAACGTGGGCGGATGGTGAACAAGGCCTGGGGAGATCTGGCGTCTCAGCTGCACGAGCGGCACGATGCCAGTGACTTTGAACGGAAAACCCAGGATAAGCTGGAAGGAAAATCCTGAGCCGGTGGTAAGCAAAAGCCCGCCCGGGAACTAGCCCCGGGCGGGCTTTTTTATTTCGGCCGGCGATCGCCTTCCATGATTTTGGCCACGAACACGGATTTACCGTAAGTCTCGAAAGACCACTTCATGGTGTCTGAGAGCACCTTCATCACCTCGTCATACTCTCCAAAAATCTCGGTGCTCATGCGCCCGGAATGCACCTCCAACCCGGTTTGCTCCAGGCGGGCGATCAGATCCCATATGGGCTGTTTGTAATCATCCTTCAGCGGATAATTGCTCAGTTGCACGGAAAGATACATACGTTGTCTCCTGTTATAGCCGGCCAGGGCTCGTTCGGCCCGCAACGGTTGGATCAGAACCCCAGCGCGGACGAGGTGCTGCGGCGTGGATCTGCACCCCCGTAGAGCGTGCCGTCGTCATCAATCAGAATGCTCTGGATGGCGCCCATCGCTGAACCGGTGTTAATGGCATGACCCCGGGCTCGCAGCAGGTCGAGGGTGTCGGCGCTGATGCCCTGTTCTACCCGGATCTCGTCTGGCAACCACTGATGATGGATGCGCGGTGCACTCACGGCGGTCTGGATATTCATATTATGGTCGATCACGTTCATCACAACTTGCAAGGTGGTGGTGATGATCCGGGAGCCGCCAGGGCTGCCGGTGACCAGGAAATTACGGCCATCCTTGCGGACGATGGTTGGCGACATGGAGCTGAGCATACGCTTGCCGGGTTCCACCTTGTTGGCTTCTCCGCCGATCAGGCCGTAGGCGTTGGGTACGCCGGGTTTGGCGCTGAAGTCGTCCATTTCGTTGTTCAGCAGGAAGCCGGCACCCGCGACCGTAATGCCGGAACCGTAACTGAAATTGATGGTATAGGTATTGGATACCGCATTGCCCCAGCGGTCCACCACCGAGAAATGCGTGGTTTCCGGGCTTTCCCAGGGGGTGGGATTGCCGGAGCCGATATCGCTGGCAGGCCGTGCTTGCTCGGGGCTAATGGATTTGCGCAGCTGGCTGGCGTAACCCTTGCTGGTGAGCCCGGTTAGCGGCACCTGCACAAAATCGGTGTCTCCCAGGTATTCCGAGCGGTCCGCGTAGGCCAGCTTCATGGCTTCCGCCATGTGGTGGATGGTGTTGGCCGAGTTGTGGCCCCACTCGCCGATGGGGTAGGGCTCCAGAATATTCAGAATCTGGATAATGTGGGTGCCGCCGGAGGAGGGCGGCGACATCGAAAAGATGTCATAGCCCCGGTAGGTTCCGTGCACGGGCTGGCGAATGGCAGGCTGATAATTGCGCAGGTCGTCGAGGGTGATCAGCCCGTCACCGCGCTGCATTTCGGCCACAATGAGCTCCGCGGTTTCGCCTTCATAGAATCCGGCGATACCCTGGTCTGCAATGCGTTGGAGCGTGTCGGCCAGCTGTGGCTGGCGGAATACTTCGCCGGGCCGGGGCGCTGAGCCGTCTGGCTTATAAAAGGTGGCGCGCGTTGCCGGCCAGCGTTCAAGGCGACTCCGCGCCTGTTCCAGGCCTTCAGTGAAACGGCGGGGCACGAGGAAGCCGTCACGGGCCAGGCGAATGGCGGGTGCCAGGGCTTCTTTCAGACTCAGGGTTCCGTGCCGCTCCAGCGCCAGCGCCAGCCCGGCTACGGTGCCAGGCACGCCGGCGGCCTTGTGGCTGAATCGGCTGCGCTCTTTCACCACATTGCCTTTATCGTCCTGGAACATTGTTTCAGTGGCCGCCGCTGGCGCTGTCTCCCGGTAGTCGATGGCTTCCGGCGCTGCGCCATTGCCGGGGGAATACACCAGAAAACCACCACCGCCGATGTTACCGGAGCGCGGCTGGGTAACCGCCAGGGCGAAACCGGCAGTAACGGCGGCATCAATGGCGTTTCCGCCATTTTTTAATACCGCCAGGGCTACCTCGCTGGCCAGGGTGTGGCTGGTGGCGACCATGCCCTGACTGCCCTGCACCGGATGAAAGCGTTCACCCTCCAGAATCGCCTGCTCATCGGCAAACGCCAGGTTGGTTAGCAGTAAAATAAGCAGGGTGGCTGTCGCGCCCCAGAGTCGCCTGAGTGTGATTTTCGGTTCGAGCCTGTAGATCACTCTGTCCATGGTCGGATTCCTCGTTTCTGGCTGTCAGATAGGCTATCATAGCCGGTCATTTTTACCGGTGCGTACTCAAGGCCGCCGCCGATTCTCCGGTTTGTGGTTTCCTGTCGCACCTGCTTTCCCGGATTCAAGTTAAGGAAAGGCTTCATGGAGCATACCTATCGTCTTGTTATTTCCTGTCCGGACCGGACCGGAATTGTTGCCAAGGTGAGTAATTTTCTGTCCACCTACAATGGCTGGATTACCGAGGCGAGTCATCACTCCGACACCCAGGCTGGCTGGTTTTTCATGCGGCATGAGATCAAGGCCGAGTCCATGCCGTTCGGGCTGGACCAGTTCCGCGCCGCCTTCGAGCCCATTGCCCGCGAATTCAACATGAACTGGCACATCGCCGATTCCGCTCAGCCCAAGCGCGTTATCCTGATGTGCAGCAAAGAATCACACTGCCTGGCGGATCTGTTGCACCGCTGGCACAGCAAAGAGCTGAATTGTGAAATCGTGGCCGTTATCTCCAATCATGACGACCTTCGCCGCATGGTGGAGTGGCACGAGATTCCCTATCACCATGTGCCCGTCAGCAAAGAGAACAAGGCGGAGGCGTTTGCCCACATCGATGACCTGTTCCAGCAATACGAAGTCGATGTGGTGGTGCTGGCCCGCTATATGCAGATACTTCCTGCCGAACTGTGCGAGAAGCATTCCGGCAAGGTGATCAATATTCATCACAGCTTCCTGCCGTCTTTCGCCGGTGCCCGCCCGTACCATCAGGCTTACAGTCGTGGTGTGAAGCTGATTGGTGCCACCTGCCATTACGTCACCCGGGATCTGGACGAAGGGCCGATCATTGAGCAGGACGTGATCCGGATCAGCCACAGCGATTCTATCGAAGATATGGTTCGCCTGGGCAAGGATGTGGAGAAGAACGTTCTGGCCCGGGGGCTGCGGTCCCATATTGAAGACCGCGTGATTACCTACGAAAACAAGACCGTGGTGTTTGATTGAGGCGTTACCACAGTTGCCCCCGGCGGGGGCGGTCTGTGGTATGCTTGGCGGCTTGTTGAAGAATAAAGACGGGGCCCGGAAACGGCCCCGGTACGACTTCCAGATAACGCAAAGGAACCTTTCTCGATGGGTGAGTTAGCCAAAGAGATCCTGCCGGTCAATATTGAAGACGAGTTGAAACAGTCCTACCTGGATTACGCCATGAGCGTGATCGTTGGCCGGGCATTGCCGGATGTTCGTGACGGCCTCAAGCCGGTGCACCGTCGGGTACTGTTCGCCATGTCCGAGTTGGGTAACGACTGGAACAAGGCTTACAAGAAATCCGCCCGTGTGGTGGGTGACGTTATTGGTAAGTATCACCCCCACGGTGACTCTGCGGTATACGACACCATTGTTCGGATGGCCCAGCCGTTCTCCTTGCGTTATCCGCTGGTCGATGGCCAGGGTAACTTTGGTTCCATCGACGGCGACAACGCCGCGGCCATGCGTTACACCGAAATCCGCATGGAGAAGATCGCGCACTCGCTGTTGGCGGATCTGGACAAGGAAACCGTTGACTACGTTGATAACTACGACGGTACCGAGCGCATTCCGGAGGTGCTTCCCACCCGGGTTCCCAACCTGCTGGTAAACGGGTCTTCCGGTATTGCCGTGGGTATGGCCACCAACATTCCGCCCCACAACCTGACGGAAGTGGTCAGTGGCTGTCTGGCACTGATTGATAACCCAGATCTGACCGTTGACGAGTTGATGGAATACATTCCGGGCCCGGATTTCCCGACCCAGGGCATCATTAACGGCCGTGCAGGTATTGTCGAAGCGTATCGCACAGGCCGCGGCCGGATTTACATCCGTGCCCGTCACGAGATTGAACAGGACAAGAAGACCGGCCGCGAGTCGATTATCATCACCGAGCTGCCTTATCAGCTGAACAAGGCCCGCCTGATCGAGAAGATCGCGGAGCTGGTGAAAGAGAAGCGCCTGGAAGGTATTACCGAGCTGCGGGATGAATCCAACAAGGAAGGCATCCGCGTTGTGATCGAGCTGCGCCGGGGAGAGAACCCGGATGTCATCGTGAACAACCTCTTTGCCCAGACCCAGCTGGAAACCGTGTTCGGCATTAACACGGTGGCGTTGATTAACGGCGAGCCGAAGACGCTGAATCTCAAAGAGCTGCTTGACGCGTTCGTACGCCATCGCCGCGAAGTGGTCACGCGCCGGACCATTTACGAGCTGCGCAAGGCGCGCGAGCGGGGCCACATTCTGGAAGGCCTGACGGTTGCTCTGGCCAATATTGACGAAATCATCGAGCTGATCAAACAGTCGCCCTCTGCCGCAGAAGCGAAAGAGAAGCTGATGGATAAGGGCTGGGCACCGGGTGACGTCATGGCCATGCTGGAGCGTGCCGGTGAAGATGCCTGCCGCCCGGACGATCTGCCAGAGATCTACGGCCTGCGTAACGGCCTGTATCATCTGTCACCGGAGCAGGCCCAGGCCATTCTGGATCTCCGTCTGCACCGTTTGACCGGCCTGGAAACTGAAAAGCTCCAGAACGAGTACAAGGAAATTCTCGCGAAGATTGCCGACCTGCTGGATATTCTGGGCTCTCCCGAGCGCTTGATGCAGGTGATTCGTGAAGAGCTGGAAGAGATTGTCAGCCAGTACGGCGATGAGCGTCGTACCGAGATCACCAGCTCTCGCCGCGATCTGACCATTGCCGACCTGATTGATGAAGAAGACCTGGTGGTGACTATTTCCCACAGTGGCTACGCCAAGACCCAGGCGGTTGAAGACTACCAGGCCCAGCGCCGTGGTGGTCGGGGTAAGGCGGCAACGTCGATGAAGGATGAAGACTTTATCGAGAAGTTGCTGGTGGCCAACTCCCACGACACCATTCTGTGCTTCTCCAACCGGGGCAAAGTGTACTGGTTGCGGGTATTTGAGATTCCCCGTGGTAGCCGCGGTTCCCGTGGCCGCCCCATGGTTAATATTCTGCCGCTGGACGAAGGTGAGCGTATTACCACCTTCCTGCCGGTGCGGGATTATCCGGAAGACCAGTTTGTGCTGATGGCCACCTCGGCCGGTGTGGTCAAGAAGACTCCGCTGCCGAACTTCTCGCGCCCGCGCAGCAGTGGCCTGATTGCGCTGAACCTGGATGAGGGAGATACCCTGATTGGCGCTGCCATTACCGACGGTTCGGCCGAGGTCATGCTGTTCTCCACGGCCGGTAAAGCTGTGCGTTTCCAGGAAGAACAGGTGCGCCCGATGAGCCGGACGGCCCGTGGTGTGCGCGGCATTAAAATGCCTGAAGGCCACCATGTGGTCTCTCTGATTATTCCCCAGGATGGCGGCGTGATCCTCACCGCCAGTGAGCACGGCTACGGCAAGCGCACGGCCATTGATGAGTTCCCGGCCTACAGCCGCGGTAGCCAGGGCGTTATCGCGATGCAGTGTTCCGAGCGTAACGGCAACCTGGTAACGGCGCTGCAGCTGTTCGAAGGCGATGAAATGATGCTGATCTCGGACAAGGGCACCCTGGTGCGTACCCGTACGGATGAGGTGTCTGTGCTGAGCCGGAATACCCAGGGTGTGCGCCTTATTCGCCTGGCTCAGGAAGATGAGCGCCTGGTAGGTGTGGAGCGGATCGCAGAATCCGATGATGAAGACGATGCGGAAGTCGAGGAAACCGAAGAATGAGCAGGGCGTTCAATTTCTGTGCTGGTCCGGCCACCCTGCCGGAAGCCGTTCTGAAGCAGGCCCAGAGCGAGATGCTCGACTGGAATGGCACCGGTATGTCGGTGATGGAGATGAGTCATCGCAGTGATGAATTTGTGTCTATTGCCGAGACGGCGGAAAACGATCTTCGCGAGCTGGCCGGTATTTCCGATGATTACGCGGTGCTCTTTATGCAGGGTGGTGCTTCAAGCCAGTTCGCCACCATTCCGCTGAACCTGCTTGCGGACAAAGCCTCGGCAGATTATGTAAACACCGGGATCTGGTCGAAAAAGGCCATTGCCGAAGCCAAACGGTATGGCAGCGTGAACGTGGTGGCCAGTTCCGAGAGCGACGGTTTCACCACCATTCCGGACCCGGCCACGTGGAACACCAATGCCGGGGCTGCTTATCTGCACTACACCCCGAATGAAACCATTGGCGGCCTGGAGTATGACTTTATCCCGGACAGTGGCAGCGTTCCGCTGGTTGCGGATATGTCTTCCACCATGTTGTCGCGGCCCGTGGATGTCAGCAAATTCGGCCTGATCTATGCCGGGGCCCAGAAAAACATCGGCCCCTCGGGGCTGGTGGTCGTGATCATCCGCAAGGATCTTCTGGGTAAGGCCCGGAAAGAGACGCCGACCATGATGAACTATCAGGTCATCGCTGAGAACGGTTCTATGTACAACACGCCCGCTACCTACTCCTGGTATCTGGCCGGGCTGGTGTTCAAGTGGCTGAAAGAGCAGGGCGGCGTTGCTGCCATGGGTGAGACCAATGCCCGTAAAGCCAGGAAGCTGTATGACTTTATTGACGGCAATGATTTCTACGCCAACCCGATCGATCCGCGCTTCCGTTCCTGGATGAACGTACCGTTCACGCTGGCAGACGACGCTCTGAACAGCGAGTTTCTGAAGGGGGCAGATGCCCGAGGGCTGCTAAACCTGAAGGGACATCGCTCTGTGGGCGGTATGCGGGCGAGTATTTACAACGCCATGCCGGAAGCCGGGGTAGATGCCCTGATTGACTATATGGCCGGGTTTGCAAAGGAGCGGGGCTGATCATGACGGATGAGAAGGCCCGCCTGGGCGAATTGCGGGAGGAGATCGACTCCCTGGACCAGCAGATCATGCAGCTGATCAGTGCCCGGGCGAAATGCGCCCAGGAAGTGGCTCATGTGAAAATGGCGGCCAACCCTGGTGAGGACGTGTTTTTCTACCGCCCTGAGCGTGAGGCTCAGGTGTTGCGCCGGATCAAGGAGAGCAACCCCGGCCCGTTGCCGGCTGAGGAAATGGCGCGGTTGTTCCGGGAGATTATGTCGGCCTGCCTGGCGCTGGAAAAGCCGATGCACATCGCATTCCTGGGGCCTGTGGGTACCTTTACCCAGGCGGCGGCACTGAAGCATTTCGGGCACTCGGTGGTCAGTGTGCCGATGCCCGCCATTGATGCAGTTTTCCGTGAAGTGGAGTCCGGGGCCGCTCACTACGGGGTAGTGCCGGTAGAAAACTCCACCGAGGGCATGATCAACCATACCCTCGATATGTTTATGTCTTCGCCGTTGAAAATCTGCGGCGAGGTGCAGCTTCGCATTCACCATCATTTGCTGGTGTTGCCGAAGCACAAAAGTGACGAAATTACCCGCATCTATTCCCACCAGCAGTCTTTTGCCCAGTGCCGCCAGTGGCTGGATACCCACCGTTATGGCATTGAGCGGATTACCGTCTCCAGCAACGCCGAGGCGGCTCGCCGGGCGGCTGAAGAGCCGGGTGCTGCCGCCATAGCCGGTGATATGGCGGCGGAGCTCTACGGCCTGGAAAAGCTGGCCAACAGCATTGAAGACCGGCCGGACAACACCACGCGCTTCCTGATCATTGGCCGTGAAGAAGTGTCGGCCAGCGGGCACGACAAGTCGTCGATTCTGGTGTCCATGCGCAATAAGCCGGGCGCGTTGTACCAGCTGCTGGAACCATTCCATCGCCACGGTCTCAGCCTGACCCGCATCGAAACGCGCCCCTCTCCGAGCGGCACCTGGGCCTACGTTTTCTACATTGATTTCGAAGGTCACATGGAGGATGCCGGGGTAAGCCGGGTACTTTCCGAGATTGATGACGAGGCGGTCGAGCTCAAGCGGTTAGGGTCGTACCCCATCGGCGTGCTTTGATTTCGATATTCTGAGGAGAGTGCAATGGCAGTGGATTACCAGAGTCTTGCGGTTAAAGGTGTTCAGGCTCTGTCTCCGTACCAGCCTGGCAAGCCCATTGAGGAGCTGGCCCGGGAACTGGGCCTGGAGCCCTCGGACATCATCAAGCTGGCGAGCAATGAAAACCCGCTTGGCCCCAGTGACAAGGCGCTGGCCGCTGCCCGCAACGCCCTTGAAGAGATGTGTCTCTACCCGGACGGTAACGGGTTTGATCTGAAGCAGGCGCTGGCGCGCCGTTTTGGCGTCCAGATGAATCAGATCACGCTTGGCAATGGTTCTAACGACGTGCTTGAAGTCATTACCCGTTGTTTCGCGGATGCCGATAGCAGCGTGGTTTTCTCCCAGTATGCCTTTGCGGTTTATCCTCTGGTAACACAGGCCATCGGCGCCAACGGGGTCTCGGTTCCGGCGCAAGACTGGGGGCACGATCTGGATGCCATGGCCGCCGCGGTTACCGAACACACCAGGCTGGTATTTGTGGCCAACCCGAATAACCCGACCGGCACCGTCCATGGTGCGGCTGCAATCGAGGCGTTTCTGGATCGCATTCCTGAACGGGTTATCGTGGTGCTGGATGAAGCCTATTGCGAATACCTGGTAGGCGATGAGTATCCGGATGGCATCAAGCTGCTGCACAAATATCCGAACCTGATTGTCTGCCGTACTTTTTCCAAAGCCTGGGGGCTGGCGGCGCTGCGGGTTGGCTACAGCATAAGCTCACCGGCTATCGCCGATATTCTTAACCGGGTTCGTCAGCCTTTCAACGTGGATACCGTGGCGCTGGCGGCCGCGACCGCCGTGCTTGAGGACGACGCCTACCTGCAGAAATCCCGGGAGATCAACGCGGCCGGGCTGCGCCAATTGGAAGCCGGCTTTGAGCGGATGGGGCTGCCTTACATTCCTTCCGCCGGCAACTTTATTGCGGTTGATGTGGGGGCGTCCGCGGCCGACATCTATCAGACGTTACTGGCCCACGGCGTGATTGTTCGCCCGGTTGCCGGATACGGTATGCCCCGCCATCTGCGGGTCTCTGTGGGTTTGCCTGAGGAAAACGAACGCTTCCTCGCCGCACTGGATGAGGTGTTGGTGGCTGGCGGTCGGGAGGCATGAGGTGATGTCTTCGCAGCCTTTTTTCCGTCGGGTTGCTGTCATTGGCCTCGGGCTGATTGGTGGTTCCCTGGCGAGTGCGGTGCGCAAGCACGGGCTCGCGGACGAGGTAGTCGGTTTTGACACCCGGCCGGACGAACTGGCGCTGGCGGCAGAGCTGGGCATTATTGATGAGGCGGCCGAGACCATTGAGGCTGCAGTCAGGGCCAGCGATCTGGTGGTCCTCGCGGTGCCGGTTCGGGCCACCCGTTCTGTGCTCGGGGAGATACGGGCAGCCTTGAAAGACGGAGCGATTGTCACGGATGTGGGCAGTACCAAGTCCAGTTTTGTGGCTGATGTCGAGGCGGTATTCGGAGAGTTGCCAGCCTGGGTTATTCCCGGGCACCCGATTGCCGGTTCGGAGAAAAGCGGCATACGGGCGGCGCGTTGCGACCTGTTTGCCAACCACAAAGTGATACTGACTCCGGCTGATAATGCCGATCCCTCTGGCCTGGGGCGATTGCAGGCCTTGTGGGAAGGAACCGGAGCAACGGTGCTGACCATGTCGGTTGGGTACCATGACGAAGTACTGGCAGCGACCAGCCACTTGCCGCACCTGATCGCCTTTTCGCTGGTGGACACTCTGGCCGGTGAAGATGAAAACATGGATATCTTCCGTTATGCCGCGGGCGGCTTCCGGGATTTTACAAGGATTGCCGCCAGCGACCCGGTTATGTGGCACGATATTTTTCTGTCAAACCGGGATGCGGTACTCAGGGTAATCGATCATTTTTCAGAAGATCTGGATCAGCTCCGTTCGGCGATCGCCGGGGGTGATGGCGGCACGCTGCTTCGGGTTTTCAGTCGTGCCAAGGCGGCGCGGGAACACTTTTCAAAAATGCTTTCAGGACAGGCGTACGTGACTAATAACAGCGATAAGCAGGTGACTTTCCAAATGCAGCCCGGCGGAACCGTGAAAGGCGATATCCGCGTTCCGGGTGATAAATCCATGTCTCACCGCTCCATCATGCTTGGAGCACTGGCGGAAGGCACCACAGAAGTTAAGGGATTTCTCGAGGGCGAAGACAGCCTGGCTACCCTTCAGGCGTTCCGGGATATGGGGGTTGCCATTGAGGGCCCCGACGAAGGCTTTGTGCGTATTCATGGGGTGGGTGTAAAGGGGTTGCAGGCGCCTCGTGGGCCGCTCTATCTGGGTAATTCCGGAACTGCCATGCGCCTCTTCGCCGGCCTGTTGGCTGCACAGCCATTCGATTCCGAGCTGACCGGCGACGCCAGCTTGTCCAAACGCCCCATGAGGCGTGTGGCCGAACCGCTGCGCGCTATGGGGGCCGTGATCGATACCGGGGAGGGGGGGCGGCCACCCCTGAAGATTCGCGGCGGGCAGGCGTTGTCTGGCATTCATTATGAAATGCCCGTTGCCAGCGCCCAGGTAAAATCCTGCCTGTTGCTGGCAGGTCTCTATGCAGAGGGTGTTACCTCGGTAACCGAGCCGGCGCCTACCCGCGATCATACCGAGCGGATGCTTGAGGGCTTCGGGTACCACGTTCACCGGGATGGTGCGACGGCCAGTGTCACTGGCGGAGGCAATCTGACGGCGTGTGAGATCGATGTGCCAGCGGACATCTCCTCGGCGGCGTTCTACCTGGTGGCTGCCAGCATTGCCGAAGATTCTGACCTGACGCTTCGCCACGTGGGGATGAACCCGACCCGGGTCGGCGTGATCAATGTGTTGACGCAGATGGGTGCCGATATCGAGATCATGAACGACAGGGTGATTGGCGGTGAACCGGTCGCAGACCTGCGGGTTCGCTCGGCTCAGTTGCATGGCATCGATATACCGGAAGAGCAGGTGCCCCTGGCTATTGATGAGTTTCCGGCATTGTTTATTGCTGCCGTCTGCGCAACCGGTCGCACCGTGCTGCGGGGTGCAGAGGAGTTGCGGGTCAAGGAAAGTGACCGGATACAGGTAATGGCAGACGGCCTTGCCGCCCTTGGCGTTGAGACAACAGTGACACCCGATGGAATTATTATCGAGGGCGGCCAGGAGATCGGTGGCGGGACGGTAGAGAGCCACGGCGACCACCGTATATCCATGTCGTTCGCCATTGCCTCTTTGCGGGCGTCAGGGCCGATTCAGATCAACGATTGTGCCAATGTGGCCACCTCGTTTCCGGGGTTTGTGGACCTGGCACTGCAGACAGGCATTCGCATTCATGCAGAAGGTGGTCATTGATGAGTGAAAACGTGGCGCCAGTCATTACGGTCGATGGCCCGGGCGGTTCCGGCAAGGGTACGGTAACGCAGATGCTGGCCCGAAAACTGGGCTGGCATCTGCTCGACAGTGGCGCGCTGTATCGTTTGACGGCACTGGCAGCCATCCGGCAACAGGTGGCGTTGGACGACGAGCCAGCGCTTGTTCGAGTGGCGGCCGGTCTGGATGTCACGTTTCAGCCGACCCCGCCCGGCGATCCGGCCCGCGTATTACTGGCAGGCGAGGACGTTACGTCGGAAATCCGTACAGAGACCTGTGGTGATAACGCATCGAAAGTAGCGGTCATGCAGCCGGTGCGCGATGCTCTGCTACAGCGCCAGCGGGATTTCCGGGTATCGCCGGGGTTGGTAGCCGACGGAAGGGATATGGGCACGGTTGTGTTTCCCGATGCGCCGGTCAAGATCTTTCTCACGGCCAGTGCCGAAGAGCGGGCCCGCCGACGCTACAATCAGTTGATGGAAGCAGGTGTCGATGTTAACATTGACGCCCTTTTAGAGGAGATTCGGGTTCGCGACGAGCGGGATATTAACCGTGCCGCAGCCCCCCTCAAACCTGCGGATGATGCGCAAGTCATTGATTCTACGGGTTTGAGTATCGAAGAGGTGTTGGACAGGTGTATGGCCGCAGCAGGTCAGGCCTGACTACACCTTTTTGTCGTTGAAATGCCGGAACAGCGTACTCTGCCAGCCGCTGGCTGATTCCGGACATCGTTAACAGACCGTGTTGCTGGTGACACGGAGCACACTTGCGTTGATCATATAGGGCACATAATGAGCGAGAGCTTTGCGGATCTTTTTGAAGAAAGTCTAAAAGAAATTGACATGCAACCGGGTTCCATCGTCCAGGGAACCGTAGTTGACGTCGACAACGACTGGGTCACCGTTAACGCCGGACTGAAGTCCGAAGGCGTTATCCCCGCCTCCCAGTTCCTGAACGAAAAAGGTGAGTTGGAAGTAGCTGTCGGCGATGTTGTCGATGTGGCTCTCGATGCAGTTGAAGACGGTTTCGGTGAAACCCGTCTGTCCCGTGAAAAGGCCAAGCGTGCCGAAGCGTGGAAGGTTCTCGAGAAGTCCTTCGAAGCTGAAGAAGTGGTCAAGGGTATTATCAATGGCAAGGTCAAAGGTGGTTTCACTGTTGATCTGGCCGGCATTCGTGCCTTCCTGCCGGGTTCACTGGTAGACGTTCGTCCGGTTCGCGACACCGCGCACCTGGAGAACAAAGAGCTGGAATTCAAGGTTATCAAGCTGGACCAGAAGCGTAACAACGTGGTTGTTTCCCGTCGCGCCGTTCTGGAAGCTGAAAACAGCGAGCAGCGTGAAGCTCTGCTGGAAACCCTGACTGAAGGTCTGGAAATCAAGGGTATCGTCAAGAACCTGACCGACTACGGCGCGTTCGTAGATCTGGGTGGTGTTGACGGCCTGCTGCACATCACTGATATGGCCTGGAAGCGCATCAAGCATCCGAGCGAAATCGTGAATGTGGGCGACGAGATCAACGTTAAGGTGCTGAAGTTCGACCGCGAGCGCAACCGCGTATCGCTGGGTCTGAAGCAGCTGGGCGAAGATCCCTGGGTCGACATTAAAGGTCGTTACCCGGAAGGCTCCCGGGTTACTGCCCGCGTTACCAACCTGACAGACTACGGCTGCTTTGCCGAGCTGGAAGAGGGTGTTGAAGGTCTGGTTCACGTATCCGAAATGGATTGGACCAACAAGAACATCCATCCGTCCAAGGTTGTTCAGGTAGGTGACGAAGTTGAAGTCATGATTCTGGATATCGACGAAGAGCGTCGTCGTATCTCCCTGGGTATCAAGCAGTGTGTTGCTAACCCGTGGGAAGAGTTCTCCGGCAACTTCAACAAAGGCGACCGTATCTCCGGCAAGATCAAGTCCATCACTGACTTCGGTATCTTTATCGGCCTGGACGGTGGCATCGATGGCCTGGTTCACCTGTCTGACATCAGCTGGAACGAGACTGGCGAAGAAGCCGTTCGCGAGTACAAGAAGGGCGACGAAGTTGAAACCGTTATCCTGTCTGTTGATCCGGAGCGTGAGCGTATCTCCCTGGGCATCAAACAGCTGGAAAGCGATCCGTTTGCTGAGTTCGTTCAGCTGAACGACAAGGGTTCCATCGTTAAGGGCACCGTATCTGCGGTTGACGCCAAAGGCGCCACCATCGCCCTGAACGAAGAAGTTGAAGCGGTACTCAAGGCTTCTGAAATCAGCCGTGATCGTGTTGAAGATGCACGCAACGCGCTGAAAGAAGGTGAAGAAGTCGAAGCGAAGATCATCAGCATCGATCGCAAGAACCGCGTTATCAACCTGTCTATCAAGTCCAAAGACGTTGAGGACGATAAGCAGGCCCTGGAAAACGTACGTACCAAGACTGCAGAATCCTCAGGCGCCACCACCATTGGTGACCTGATCAAGGAGCAGATGCAGCAGCAGAACGCCAACAAGGATTAATTTTCCGGTTGGTGTCAAAAAAACGGGCTCTAAGAGCCCGTTTTTTTTGTGTTTTTTTCTGGTTTGGCTAAACTAGAGGCATTGGAACCCGGTATTTTGCTGCGGAATAATAATGACAGAGGGAAAGCCTCATGACGAAGTCCGAACTGGTTGAACTGATTGCCTCAAAGCAGACTCAGCTCTCCGTAAAGGATGTTGAGCTCGCGGTAAAAAGCATCATCGAGCATATGTCTCAGTCGCTTGCTGATGGTCAGCGTATTGAGATTCGTGGATTTGGAAGTTTTTCCCTGCATCACCGGTCTGCCCGTACCGGTCGCAATCCGAAAACCGGCGATGCGGTTCAGTTACCTGCTAAATTTGTCCCGCATTTCAAGCCCGGTAAGGAATTGCGGGAGCAGGTCAACGACAGCATGAAGAAGGGTTTCTGAAGGCACCAACGTAACCCGAAGCGAACCCCTCATACCAGGAATAGAACCCGTTTGGAGCGCTTATACATGGCAGGACTTCGAAAGATCCTAATAACAGTGTTGGTTCTGGTTCTGATTCTCCTGGCGCTGGTGTTTTCTCTGAATAATCAGATGGCGGTATCGCTTAACTTTTTGCTGTTTGAAACCCAGCCCCATGGGGTTGCCGTCTGGATTATCATGGCTTTTGTGATCGGGGCGCTCGTCGGTGTCCTGATGACGACCTTGGCCACTGTCCGCACGTCTGTCTCACGCCGTCATCTGCAGAAGCGTCTTGAGCGCACAGAGCAGGCGCTCGAAAAATCCAGGGCCCAAAACGACCGGACGATTTGATGGACATGCTGTTTCAGTGGCTGCTACTGACAGCAGCTGTTGCCGCTGGGTGGGTGATAGGTCGCTACAGTAGCTCCTCGGGTCGGGCTTCCCGGGCTGTTACGGACGAGGATTCAGTTCGCGAGCGCTTACAGTTTCTTTTCACAAATTATTCTGATCAGGCGGTTGAGAACTTTGTTCAATCCCTCTCTGTCAACAAAGATACGGTGAGCCTGCACCTCTCCATTGGCAGTCACTTCCGCAATAAAGGTGAAACGGAGCGGGCCATTCTGATTCATCAGAATCTTCTGGCCAGGCCTGAGCTTCCCGCCCGCTACTCTCCCCAGGTCACGCTTGAGTTGGCTATGGATTACCTGAATGCTGGCCTGCTGGATCGGGCGGAAGCGTTGTTTCATCAGTTGATGGGCGACCGGGATTACGGGCGCCGGTCGGCCCTTGCCCTGATTGAGTTGTACCAGCAGGAGCGTGAATGGGAAAAGGCCGCGCAGGTGGCTCAAACGCTGACTCGCAATGATGCAGACCCTGCTACTTTCAAGGCGCTTGCGTACATTACCTGTGAGCTCTCTAACGATGCCTTAACCCGGAAAGACGACCGTTGGACAGCTCAGAAACTGGCGAAAGAGGCGCTCGATTATGACCGGTCCTGCGTGCGGGCAACCTTATTGTTAATGAAGCTTCAGGTTCGCCAGGGTAATTTTCGTGAGGCTGGCAACCTGTCGCTGAAGGTTTTCGACCAGAACCCGGAGTTCGGCCCGGAAGCCGTGGATCGGTTAATGAAGCTGGAGCGTGAGCATGGCGATGTGTCCCGGCTCCACAAAAAACTCCGAAAACTTTATGAACAGTACCCCAGCACCAGTTTGCTGTTGGCATTGGTGGAGTCCGTCGAGCGTTCTTCCGGGCGGCCTGCGGCTATTGATTTGTTGCGGACGGAACTCGAGACCCGGCCATCGGTAAGAGCCTTGCTTCGGCTGGTGGAAATGGCTGGTTACGAGAAGGGCATGAACACCGACGAGGGGCGGCTTGTCAGTCGCATCGGGCATTTGATCCTGGCCAATCGCCCCGTATACCGCTGCGTGAGCTGCGGTTTTTCCGGGCAACAGTTACACTGGCTTTGCCCCAGCTGTAAGCAGTGGGAAACCGTACGTCCGATTCAGGGCGTGGAAGCGGAATAACCCTGCTGTGTTTCACTAGAATACTCTTATCCAGGAATCAGAACGTGCAAAATCCGAACGACCCGAAAATCATCGTGGCCCTCGACTTTCCCTCACAGGCTCCCGCATTGGCTCTGGCGGATCAGCTGGACCCGGCGAAATGTCGTTTGAAAGTGGGCAAGGAGTTGTTCACGCGTTCTGGCCCCGAGTTAGTGAAGGCGCTGCAGTCGCGTGGCTTCGAGATTTTCCTGGATCTGAAATTTCACGACATCCCCAACACCACCTCCGCGGCCGTGGCGGCGGCGGCAGAGCTGGGGGTGTGGATGGTGAATGTTCATGCCTCCGGCGGAGAGAGGATGATGGTGGCCTGTCGTGAGCGGCTGGAGGCCTATGGTGCCGACCGTCCGCTGCTGATTGCGGTGACGGTACTGACCAGTATGTCCGCCGAAGATCTCGCCGGCATTGGCATTACCGGGTCCGCAGAAGCTCATGTGTCCCGTCTGGCGACCCTGACCAAAAACAGCGGCCTGGATGGCGTGGTCTGTTCCGCCCAGGAAGCGCCGCGCTTGAAAGCCGAGCAGGGCGGCGACTTTCAGTTAATTACCCCGGGTATCCGGCCACTGACCGCCGATAAAGGCGACCAGCAACGCATCATGACCCCAACCGATGCCCTTAAGGCTGGATCCGACTACCTGGTGATTGGTCGCCCGATTACCCAGGCTCCAGATCCACTGGCTGCATTGGAAGCTATCTATACCGAAGTGGTTTCTATCTGACTATCACTCCGTGACTTTGTCGGCGGGGCGGGAAGGCCTTTCCAAAAATTTCGAAGGCCATGGATGGCCGGAGAGAAGCGCACATGGATGTGCTCGTAGCGGTTTTTGGAAAGGCCTTCCCGTTCCGCCGCAGCGCCACATTTAGCAGGCTGGTTTTGTTTCGTTATGGCACAAAAAAGCCCGCTAATTCAGAGAAGAAGCGGGCTTTCAAAATAATGGCTCCCCGAGCTGGGCTCGAACCAGCGACAAACGGATTAACAGTCCGTTGCTCTACCAACTGAGCTATCGGGGAACGTCGTCGTGTGACGAGGCGCGTATATTAAGTGGGTCCTACCGCCTCGTCAACCCCTCAGCCTGAAAATTTTAGCCGAGCGCCTTTTGCAACCGCTCAACGGCCTTCTCAAGGTTATCCATGCTGGTGGCAAAGCTCAGGCGCATATGCCCCGGGCAGCCAAACGCCGAGCCCGGAACCAGGGCAACGCCGGCTTCGGTTAGCAGCTTCTCGGCAAACTCCACGTCGGTGCTCACGCCGTCAGTGGCGTCAATGGCGCCCTGAAAGCTCGGGAACACGTAGAAGGTGCCGTCACCGTTCAGGCAATCCACGCCGGGGAGCTTGTTCAGTGCGGCAACCAGCCAATCATGGCGCTCTTTGAAGGCCTTGACCATCTCGCCCACGCACGCCTGATCTCCGTCCAGCGCTGCGGTTGCCGCGGCCTGGGAAATAGAGCAGGGGTTAGACGTGCTCTGGGACTGGATTTTCTTCATGGCGCCAATGATTTTCGCCGGGCCTGCGGCATAACCAATGCGCCAGCCGGTCATGGAGTAGGCTTTGGACACGCCGTTCAATACGAAGGTACGCTCATACAGTTCCGGGCAGGCATTGACGATGTTGCAGAACGGCTTGCCGGTCCACAGGATCGGCTCGTACATATCGTCGGTCGCAACCATGATGTTCGGGTGTTTTTTCAACACCTCGCCAATCGCCTGCAGCTCTTCCATGGAATAGGCCATGCCGCTGGGGTTGGACGGGCTGTTAATCACGAACAGACGCGTGCGCTCTGTAATGGCGTTTTCCAGCTGTTCCGGTGTGATCTTGAAGCGGGTTTCGGCCGTGGTTTCTATGATCACCGGCTTGCCTTCGGCTACCAGTACCATATCCGGGTATGAGACCCAGTAAGGTGCCGGAATGATGGCTTCGTCGCCTTCATTCAGGGTTGCCAGTGCCAGGTTGAAAAAGCTCTGTTTGCCACCACTGCTTACCAGTATCTGGTTGGCTTCGTATTCCAGATCGTTGTCCCGTTTGAACTTCGTAATAATCGCTTTCTTCAGGGCAGGCGTACCATCTACGGCGGTATACTTGGTCTGGCCGTTGTTGATGGCGTCGATTGCCGCCTGTTTGATGTGGTCGGGCGTGTCGAAGTCAGGCTCGCCAGCACCCAGGCCGATAATGTCCTGGCCGGCAGCGCGGAGTTCTGCGGCTTTATTGGTGACTGCGAGGGTGGGGGACGGCTTGATAGCCTGTACTCGGCTGGAAAGTTGAAGGTCCAAACTTGAGCTCCTTAAAGCTGCGTCTTATTAGGCTGCGATCGGCCGGGCAAAAAAGGAACCAAGATTGCTGGCTGATTTTTGACCCAGCCGTCGATCGCACAGATGGTATCATGAAGCTGCCAGAACGCTAAATTTCTTGAGGATTCGACGTAAATAATCCGTCGTTCCCGGATTCCGGAGGTTAGATTGCCCGCTATGGCCAACAAAGCAACCAGTGCCCGACAAGGACTGTTCCAGGTTGAATCATCCTACAGTCCCGCCGGTGATCAGCCGAAGGCAATTGCCGGTCTGGTGGATGGTATTGAATCCGGGTTGGCGCACCAGACGCTGCTGGGGGTAACCGGTTCCGGGAAAACGTTCACCGTAGCTAATGTGATCCAGCAGGTTCAGCGCCCGACCATCATCATGGCCCACAACAAGACGCTGGCAGCCCAGCTTTATGGGGAGTTCAAGGAGTTCTTTCCTGATAACGCCGTAGAGTATTTTGTCTCTTATTACGACTACTACCAGCCTGAAGCCTACGTGCCGTCGTCCGACACGTTTATCGAGAAAGATGCGTCGATTAACGAGCACATTGAGCAGATGCGGCTGTCGGCGACCAAAGCACTGCTGGAGCGCCCGGATGCGATCATCGTGGCGACCGTCTCTTCCATTTACGGCCTCGGCGATCCACAGTCCTACCTGAAAATGATGCTGCATCTCGACAGGGGGGACCAGATAGACCAGCGCTATATTCTTAAACGGTTGGCAGAGCTGCAGTACACCCGTAACGATATTGAATTCCATCGGGCCAATTATCGTGTCCGGGGCGATGTCATTGATGTGTTCCCGGCAGAATCGGAAAAAGAGGCTATCCGGATAGAACTGTTTGATGACGAGGTGGAAAACCTGAGTTATTTCGACCCGCTGACCGGTGAGGTTCTGCGGCGGGTGCCCCGGGTTACGATTTACCCGAAATCGCACTATGTTACGCCCCGGCAAACGGTGCTGGATGCCGTCGAACACATCAAGGTGGAGCTGGATGGGCGCCTGCAGCAGTTGCGTGACAATAACCGGCTGGTGGAAGCTCAGCGATTGGAGGAGCGTACCCGGTACGACATCGAAATGATGCTGGAACTGGGTTACTGCAATGGCATCGAGAACTACTCCCGCTATCTGTCCGGGCGCGCGCCAGGCGAGCCACCGCCCACGCTGTTTGACTATCTGCCACCCGATGCCTTGCTGGTGGTGGATGAAAGCCACGTGACCATTCCCCAGATTGGCGCCATGTACAAGGGCGACCGGTCCCGGAAAGAAACGCTGGTGGAGTACGGGTTTCGACTGCCGTCGGCCCTGGATAACCGGCCCATGCGGTTTGAGGAGTGGGAGCGTATTGCGCCTCAGATGATTTTTGTTTCCGCCACCCCGGGAGTATACGAGGCCGAGCACGCTGGCCAGGTGGTCGAGCAGGTTGTGCGGCCAACCGGCTTGCTGGACCCGGAAATCGAAGTTCGGCCTGCCTCCACGCAGGTGGACGACCTGTTGTCTGAAATCCACAAACGACTTGCCGTGCAGGAGCGGGTATTGGTGACCACGCTCACCAAGCGCATGGCAGAAGATTTGACCGACTTCCTGATGGAGCACGACATTCGCGTGCGTTACCTGCATTCGGATATCGATACGGTAGAGCGAGTGGAGATCATCCGGGATTTGCGCCGGGGGGAATTCGATGTGCTGGTGGGCATCAACCTGCTGCGGGAAGGCCTGGATATGCCGGAGGTTTCCCTGGTGAGTATTCTGGATGCGGACAAGGAAGGCTTCCTGCGGTCAGAGCGTTCCCTGATTCAGACCATCGGGCGGGCGGCCCGGAACGTGAACGGCAAGGCGATTCTGTATGGCGACCGAATTACCGGCTCGATGCAGAGGGCCATTGATGAAACCGAACGCCGCAGAGCCAAACAGGCCGCCCACAACGAAGAGCATGGCATTACGCCGACAGGTCTTAACAAGAAAATTGCCGACATCATGGAAGGTGCTGGGGGCGGTGGCCGTGGCCGGCGCAAGACTGAGCGGCCAGGGCAGAAAGCCGCTGAAGAGGCTGAAGATTACCGGGTGAAGGTGGGCAAGCGTTCGCCGGAGCAGGTTCTGAAGGATGTGGCGAAGCTGGAAGACGAGATGTACAAAGCCGCCACGGATCTGGATTTCGAGACCGCGGCTCGTCTGCGCGACCAGATTTCAGAACTGAAGGAAGCCGCCCTGCGTACCGGTTGATCAGCTGCGTTTCGGGCCGATAATCACCGCTGCCTGCAGTGGCTGGTTGCGGCCTTAACGGGCCGATTTCAAAACGTATTCTTGAAAACCGGCGCCGCTAGAGCCGGGCCTCAGGTGGCAGCGACCCAGACCCGGACGCTGCCAAACCAGGGGTAGTCTGCCAATAAGGCCTGGACTTTCTCGGTGGTTAGCCCAACGCCGGGGTGAGCCTCGTCCAGGAAGATTTCCAGGTGTACCCGGTTTTTCAGATAGTGCAGGCGAAGGCGGCTCTGGGGCGGAAGTTCCCCTAATGCGATGGTCAGTAGTTGTCTGATTTCCTCCCGGCCAGGCAGGTGGGGGTCGGTGGCGTTGGGAAATTTTTCGTCGTTTTCGGCGTCGATGTGGAAGTTGATATCCAGGATATTATCCAGAGCATCCCGCATTCCGCTCACGACTTTCATACCAATTTGATGCCCCTCGGATACGCTGATTTCCGGCCGGACCACCAGGTGCACGTCAAGCAGGATGTCGTGGCCCATGCGCCGACTGCGCAGTTCATGCACGTTACGCACACCGTCGGTGTCCAGGGCGATTTTTTTCAGCAGTTTGGTATCTTCTTCCGACAACCCGGTATCCACCAGTTCTTTCACGCTGTCCCAGGTAAATTTCCAGCCTATGTGGATAATAATCGCTGCGATAATGACCGCGGCGACGGCATCCAGCCACACCACCCCGAGCATCGCGCCGATGGTGGAAACCAGAACAACCACGGAAGACAGAGCGTCGGTTCGGCTGTGCCAGGCGTTGGCGATGATCAGGTCAGACCGGATTTTCATGCCGACGTGGCGGGTGTAGCGGTAAATCCATTCTTTCGCCGCCACCGACACAGCAGCGGCAACCAGTACCGGCCAGCCCGGAACCAGTTGCGCCTCCCCGGAAAGCAGGCGCAGCAGGTTCTCCCACGCGAGCGCAGCCCCCACGGCAATCAGGATGCTGCCCAGCAATAAGGTACCGAGGGTTTCAATCCTCTGGTGGCCGTAGGGGTGGTCTGCGTCCGGTTCTTTGCGGGAGAGGCGCATGACCGCTAGGACAACCCAGTCTGATGCCACATCGGTGAACGAGTGAATGCCATCCACCAGAAGCGCCTGGGAATGAAAAAGGGTACCCGCCACCACTTTAATCAGGCCTAGAACGGCATCCAGAATCATGCCAATGATGGTGACGCGTGAGGCCGCACGCTTCTCTGCAGTCAGGCTGGTTGGGGTATTCCCGGAGAGCTGATCGGGCTGTTCCATGGCATCGGCTCCGTGAGTGGCTGAATGTGGCCAGTATAGGGTGTTATCCGGATTAATGGGTGGATTTAATCGCATGACGCGGGTTGATTTATGCACATGATGACGAAGTTGTTACCCGTTAGCATTTTGTTACCAAACTCGTCAAACTCTAATTTAGTCTTTGTAACCTACTGAAAAATAACACTAAAATAGCTGATCAAAAAATGATCAATTTGTAGGCTGGCGCAGTTATCAAGGGATTGAGGCGCTTGCTATGCAATTTTCAACAGGGTTATCCACAGAATCCGTGGAAAAGCTCCGTTAGCCCATGTGGGATGGGGTTTTAGGCGGTTTTTCCGGTTTTTGTGGGATGGTGTGGAAAACTTTCGGTATACTCCCGCCACCCCGAGAAAGGAGTTAAACGATGTACGGCCTTCTGAGAAATTTGCTGTTTCGGCTGCCGGCGGAGCAGGCTCACAACCTGACCCTGGGTGGGCTCGATGTTGCTCAAAAACTGGGCGTTCTGGGCGCGTTGACCAAATCCCCGGCGCCTTGCCCCGTGAATGTCATGGGGCTGGAGTTTCCGAACCCGGTCGGATTGGCAGCGGGTCTGGACAAAAACGCGGATCATATCGATGCCCTGGGTGCGTTGGGGTTCGGCTTCATTGAAGTTGGCACTGTTACCCCCGTTGCTCAGCCCGGTAATCCCCGGCCCCGGATGTTCCGGCTGCCGGAGCATCAGGCGATCATTAATCGCATGGGATTCAACAACGAAGGCCTGGACCATCTGATCCGCAACGTTCGCGAGCGCCGTTACCGCGGCGTTCTCGGGATCAACGTTGGAAAGAATAAAGATACGCCGAACGACCAGTCAGAGCAGGACTACCGGAAAGGCATTGCTGCCGTTTACCCTTATGCCGATTACATTACCGTGAACGTGTCTTCGCCGAATACACCCGGTTTGCGGGATCTGCAATTCGGCGATTCGCTCAAGCAGCTGCTGTTTGCCATCAAGGAAGAGCAGGCCGTTTGCGAAGGTCAATATGGCCATTACGTGCCTGTCGCGGTCAAAATTGCGCCGGATTTGGATGATCAGGGCATCCGTTTTGTGGCGAATGCACTGCTCGAAGCCGGGCTCGACGGTGTGATTGCCACCAACACCACCATCAGTCGCGAGGCAGTACAGGGCCATCGTCACGAACATGAGGCTGGCGGTCTGAGCGGGGCACCGGTCCGGGAAGCGTCTGTGCGCGTGATTCAGGGGTTGTACGCGGAGCTGGGCGACAAACTGCCTATTATTGGCGTGGGCGGCATCACCGATGGTGAAAGTGCAGCTGAAAAAATCCGGGCAGGTGCCAGGCTGGTTCAGGTATATACCGGTTTTATTTACCGTGGTCCGGCGCTTGTTAACGAGGCGGTGGAGGCGATTCGGGCGGAACTTGGCTGAGGCCGGAAAGAAGGTGGGCCCGCTGAGCGGGCCCTTGCGGGGAACGAACCCCGTAGCGCTTCTTCGCATGGTACGGGGCGGGAGGCCCCGTTTTGGTTACTCTGGGTACTGCTCTGATTGTCGTTTTGCTGAGTGTAAAAAACAGATCAGGGTTAAACGGGGTTGGCCTTTGCCGCAATCATGTTGCGGTAACCGTGGCCAGTTTGTGGATGCCGGAGACGCCGGTCATGCCCTCCCAGTTATCTGTGCGGCCTTCTCGCCACCCGTTCAGCCATTCCTGGCGAACTTCCGGTTGTTCTAACGGGCAGCTGTCTTTGGATTTGCCGGACACGCCAGCGAGATAACCCCGCTTGAATGCACGAGCGTACATGTCTCTCTTCTGTCTTTTCATGCCGTTCCTCACTGATGGATTAACAGAACAAGCGTGTACACATCTGCAGTGACCATGGCACTCGGGGGCCTCTCCGGGGCAACCCACTATTGCCAGCTCCGGTCAGAGCAGTCAGGATCCTGTTAACGGAGGTTTTTACCAAGCCTCCGGAACGACGCGTCAAGTACAAGGTAAGACGAACATCGAGCCCTTGTACACTATTGTTTTAGTCTAAATGACGTTTTTATTATATTTTTTTGAAATAATAAATAAGGCGCGAAAATGGCTTTCGCCGCTATTCCGGAAACTTACCGGCTTTATCCAGAGAACCAGGAGTTGAACTTGTCCAAGCATATCTTTTTTGTAACCTGCCCCAAGGGCGTTGAGTACCTCCTGGCCGATGAGATGAAGGAATTTGGCCTGAGTCTGGTGCGGAATGCCCCTGCAGGCGTTTGGGTTGAGGGAGAGCTTGAGGGTGGCTATCGGGCGTGCCTGTGGTCTCGGCTGGCAAACCGGGTGATCCTGAACGTTGCGGAGGTGGACGCACGCAGTGCTGAGGAGCTCTACGACGGTGTCGTAACGCTGGACTGGCAAGCCCACATTCCGGCCGGGGGCAGTTTCCGGGTGACCTTCCTAGGGCAGAACGAGGCCATTCGCAACACTCAGTTCGGGGCCCAGAAGGTCAAGGACGGCATTGTCGACAGTATTCGCGGAGCCGGCGCACCCCGGCCTTCGGTAGCGCCGAAAGATCCCGACGTAACTGTGTCGGCCCGATTGAATCGGGGTCGCCTCTCGCTCGGCATCGATCTCAGCGGTCACAGCCTGCATATGCGGGGATACCGGACGGACAAGGGGGTTGCGCCGTTGAAGGAAAACCTGGCCGCGGCCTTGCTGATGAGAGCAGGGTGGCCGGCGATTGCGGCAGATGGGGGAGACTTTGTTGACCCCATGTGTGGTTCTGGCACGCTGGTGATTGAGGCGGCCTTGATGGCGCTGGATATTGCCCCCGGCCGAAAGCAGGAGCGGTTCGGATTTGAGAGTTGGCCGGGGCATCAGCCGGAGCTCTGGCTGGCTCTGCGCCAGGAGGCTGAACGCCGGGCCTATGAGGGCAAACAAGCTCGCATACCCGTGTTCGCCGGTTTTGACCAGGACGGCCGTGTGATTGCGACGGCCCGGAAGAACATTCAGCGCGCGGGCCTTGAAGGCCTGGTGCACGTGGAGGCGCAGCCTGTAGCGGAATTTGCTCGCGAGGATGCCTGGAGCAGCCAGGGCCTGGTGCTTACCAATCCTCCTTACGGAGAGCGGTTGAGCGAGCGCAAGGAACTGGCCGGCCTTTACCAGACTCTTGGGTCGGCGGTGAGTCGCGAACTGACGGGATGGCGACTGGGCGTGTTTACCGGTGCACCGGAGTTTGGTAAATCCCTTGGTTTGAGGAGCTTTAAGCAGTACAAGCTGTTTAACGGTAAGCTTCCGGCGCAATTGTTACTGTTTGATGTGCAGCCGGAAAATGCGATGACACCAAGAGACCCGGCCGCACCTGGTGAACTCCTGCCTCGCATCGCTAATCCCGAGCGAGCCGCCATGTTGCGCAATCGCCTGAAAAAGAATCTCAAGTTGATCGGCCAGTGGGCCCGGAAGCAGGGTGTGGGTTGTTATCGATTGTACGATGCCGATATGCCCGAATACGCCCTGGCGATTGATATCTACGAGGGCAGAGTGCACGTTCAGGAATACCTCGCCCCGAAGTCGGTAGACGAAAAGGCAGCCAGAGAGCGCCTGGCCGAGGCCATGGCGGTGATTCCGGAGGTACTGGATGTTGCCCCCGAGAATCTCGTGTGCAAGCAGCGCCAACGCCAGACTGGCACCCGGCAGTACGAAAAACAGGCAGCAACGGGTGAATATTTCAGGGTGCACGAACACGGTTGCACCCTGAAGGTGAACCTCAAGGATTATCTCGACACGGGGTTGTTCCTGGATCATCGGCCGGTGCGCCACTGGATACAGCAGCACGCTAAAGGCAAGCGTTTCCTGAACCTGTTCTGTTATACCGGTGCGGCGACCGTGCACGCTGCGGTGGGCGGAGCCAGCCGTTCGCTGAGCCTCGATATGTCCAGAACCTACGTCAGCTGGGCGCAGGATAATCTGGCCCTGAACCGCGCAGATCCACGTAAGCACGTGGTTGAGCAGGCGGATTGTCTTGCCTGGCTGGAAGACCGTAAAACTCAGGATCAGCGCTTTGACCTGATTTTTATGGACCCGCCGACGTTCTCAAACTCTGCCCGAATGAGTGGTGTTCTGGATATCCAGCGTGATCATGGCAGCCTGATACGCCAGTGCATGGCGCGTTTGGCGAGTGATGGCTTGCTGATTTTCTCCAATAACTTCCGCAAATTCAGGCTGGATGAAGCACTCGAAGCGGAGTATGAAGTGAGTGAAGTGAGCGCCAGCACCCTGGATAAGGATTTTCAGCGGAATTCGAAAATCCACCGGTGCTGGCATATCCGGCATCAGAATTCGTAACGGATACCCGAGGAAAACTGGAAGGCATTGGCACTGGTGTCGGTGTCTTCAAACAGCTTGCCACCCTCGAAAACCAGATAGGTGTTGTCCATAAGTTCAAGATCCAGGCCGGCCAGCCAGCTGAAACTGAAGCTGCTGCCGGGGTAGTCCCCCTCGGTATCCCGGAACTGCGCATTGGCGTCGGCATCCCGGTTATCCAGCGTTGCTTCGCCGCTCACATGGGTGAAACCAGCCTGGGCATAAACGTTGCCGAGTTCGCCGATCGGGTAGTGCAGGCCCATGTACCAGCTGCCAAAATAATCAACGGCCAGGCTGAGGTCGCCGCGGGAAATGTCGGCGTCACCAAACCCCGCGCCCAGCCGCACTTCCGCATGAATCAGATTGCTCAGGTGACCGCCGATGACGAGGGTGCCGGCCTGGCCCCAGCCTTCTTCGTCGGACACGGCAATAGAGCGATGCTCAATGGCCGTGGCAAGCAGCCCGACATAGTGTTTGTCGGAACGCGGGGCTTCCTGGGCGACGGCGGCAGGGGAGAGCAGACCGAAGGCGATCAGGCTGGTGGTAAGGAAACGGGGCAAGACGTTATTCATTATTATCGGGCTTCCTGTCGATGACGGTACTGACGCCCGATTCTGCCTATTGTAACGCTATGTTACGCAGACTTATGTCACAGTTCCCTGTGATCGCCCTGGGGTCACGGTTCGTTCAGATAGCCTTCTTCCCGCGCCAGCAGTAACAGGGCGTACACGCCATTTTCAGGGAGTTGGGGTTCAAGCCCTTCGTCAACAAGTAGTTGATGGCGGCGGTCTTCAAGTGCCTCGCTGTCCAGGGCCGTAATCAGTTCGCTGATGGGCGCAACCTCAAACGGTGGTTCGTGGCGGACAGCGCTGAAAATGAGGTCAACCAGAACTTCATCCGGGTCCAGCCCGTCGACAAAAACCGTCTGGTCAGACAGGTCTTCGTGTAGTTCTCTGACCAGCTCGATGACCGGCACACCCTGTTCTTCCAGATACATCAGATCAACATCGCCCAGATCGCCGTCTTCCGGCAACCAGGCATCTTCGGGCGCAATCACCACCGTTTTCATCTGACCCTCCGGGAGCGACCACGCCATAGCGGTGGGAAACAGGGCGTCGTCTGTCTGGCAATATTCGATATCCAGAAATTGGGGTAGCGACACAGGAAACTCCGAAGTGTTCATTGGGTGGCTATGGCAGTCCATCGCGAACCCGGTAGGAGCCGGCGCGGCTTCATGCCATACTGTGATCGCCATTATCATGCAATCAGGAAGATCATGGAACACACTGAATTCAATAAAGACTTGATTGAGTTTCTGGATGCCTCGCCAACGCCCTGGCATGCCGTCGCCACCATGCAAAACCGACTCGGCGCGGCAGGGTTCGAGGCGCTGGATGAGCGCGAGGAATGGTCTCTGGAGCCGGGCAAAGGCTATTACGTTACCCGCAACGGCTCTTCCATTATCGCGTTTCGCACCGGGACCAAAGACGTCGCCACCGCCGGTATTCGTATGGTGGGGGCACATACCGACAGCCCGTGCCTGAAGGTGAAACCCAACCCGGAGATTCGCCGCAAGGGGTTTTTCCAGCTGGGTGTTGAAGTTTATGGTGGCGCGCTGCTCAACCCCTGGTTTGACCGGGACTTGTCTCTGGCTGGCCGCGTGACCGTGCTGGACGATGGCGGCAAGGTGCGCGACACCTTGGTGAACTTCCGCAAGCCCATCGCGGTTATTCCCAGCCTGGCGATCCATCTGGACCGTGAGGCCAACAGCAACCGTAGTATCAATGCGCAGACGGACTTGCCGCCGGTGCTGATGCAGGTGCCGGAAGACGATACCACCGCATTCGCGGACTTGCTCAAGCAGCAGGTTGCCAGCGAATCGGGTATTCACGCCAATAAAGTGCTGGGCTATGAACTGAGCTTCTACGATGCCCAGGGAGCGGCGCTGGTGGGCCTGCGCGAAGAGTTTCTGGCGTCAGCCCGGCTCGACAACCTGCTCAGCTGTTACATCGGGTTGCAGGCGTTGCTGGCAACCTCGGGCGACGAGGCAGCATTGCTGGTATGCAATGATCACGAAGAAGTAGGCAGTATGTCTGCTGAGGGGGCCCAGGGGCCATTTTTGGGCGCGGTGCTGGACCGCTGGTGCGCCGCCGGGAAAACCCGTGCCATCGCCCGGTCGATGATGATTTCTGCCGATAACGCACATGGTATTCACCCGAACTACATGGACCGCCATGATGAGAATCACGGCCCGGTGTTGAACCAGGGGCCGGTTATCAAGGTAAATCATAACCAGCGCTATGCCACGAACAGCCGCTCCGCTGCTTTGTATCGGCATATCAGCGATGAACTGGGGCTGCCCCATCAGACCTTTGTTGTTCGCAGCGACATGGGATGCGGCAGCACCATCGGACCGCTGACGGCCGGTATTCTGGGCGTGACCACGCTGGATATCGGCGTGCCTCAGTTTGGTATGCATTCCATTCGCGAGACCATGGGCACCCGTGATGGCTACACTCTCTTCCAGGTGCTCAGAGAATTCATGCAGCGTTCCGAGGTTTTCTGAGGGGCAAAAGAAAAGGCCGCTGATGTGAATCAGCGGCCCTTCGGAATAAGTGGCTCCCCGAGCTGGGCTCGAACCAGCGACAAACGGATTAACAGTCCGTTGCTCTACCAACTGAGCTATCGGGGAACAGCATCAATATGGCGCGCATATTAAGTGCTTTAATTGGGTTCGTCAACCCCCTGAAATAAAAGGTCAAAATTTGCACAATGGGAAGCTGAAACCCTATCGCCCGCCAGTGTGGTTGCGAAATGGGCATATCCAGTCGGTGTGGCCGACTCTGTTCCGGAAGGTCAGTCTGCCGGGAGTGGAAGCCGAGATTCTGGCAACGGACGATAACGACGAGTTGCATCTGGATTGGTATCGCCAGGGCAGCGACCGTCTCGCTATCGTGTCCCACGGACTGGAGGGCCACAGCCGGCGACCGTATGTCCTGGGGTTGGCGCGAGCCTTGATGGCCGACGGTTGGGATGTGCTGGCATGGAACTTCCGTTCCTGCGGTGGCCGGATGAATCACCAGCCGCGCTTTTACCACAGTGGTGCCACCGCCGATCTGAACGCGGTGGTGGGGCGTGCACTGAGTGAGGCTTACGACAATGTGTTCTTGTCAGGGTTCAGCATGGGCGGGAACCTGACGCTGCTCTACCTCGCCGAGCAGGGGGAACGCGTAAACAGCCGGATCAGCGGGGCGGTAACCTACTCTGTGCCACTGGATCTGGCAGGCAGTGCCGATGTTCTGGCGCTGCCAAGCCGCCGTATCTATATGCAGCGTTTTCTGAACGATCTTCAGGTCAAAATGCGGGAAAAATCCGAAAAGTTCCCGGATCTTATTGATGTCAGTGGCTTTGAACGCATTCGCAACTTCCATGAATTCGATAATCGTTATACCGCCCCGCTGCATGGCTTTCGAGACGCGAACGAGTACTGGGAACAATGTTCGGCGCTGTTCCGCCTGGCCGATATCCGTGTACCGGCTCTGGTCGTTAATGCGGCCGATGACCCGTTCCTCTCCGCGCGCTGTTATCCGCAAAGCCGCCGTGCTTTGGGGCATCATGTGAGGATGGAGGTGCCCGACTGGGGCGGGCACGTGGGCTTTGTCCAGCACGCCCGGGATGGTCTTTACTGGTCCGAAAGGCGGGCGCTGGGCTTTGTGCGCCAGAGCCTGTGAGGCCTTAGCTGCTGGCCGGATGGGTCAGCAGGGGCTTCAGTGTTGGCCAGATGTTGTCGAGTAGCTTAGGTTGGGCGGCTTCGGTGGGGTGAATGCCATCGTCCTGCATCAACTCTTTCCGGTTGTATATCCCTTTCAGAAAGAAAGGAACCAGAACGGTGTCGAACTGGTCTGACAGGGACGGATAGATATTGGCAAACAGGGAGGTGTAACGCTGGCCGTAATTGGGCGGGATCTGCATACCCACGAGAAGTGGTGTAGCACCGGAGTTGCGGACTTGCTTGATCATATTGGCCAGATTAGATTCGATAACATTGGGAGGAAAGCCGCGCAGGCCGTCATTGCCGCCAAGCTCAATAATGACAACGCCCGGTGTGTGGGATTCCAGCAACCCGGGGAGTCGGCGCAGGCCGCCATCGGTGGTCTCACCACTGATGCTGGCATTGATCACTTCCCATTTCAGCCCCTGGCTGTCCAGGCGATTGCGCAACAACTCAACCCAGGCCGTTTGCGAGGGCACACCGTAGGCCGCGCTCAGGCTATCGCCCAGAACCAGAACCGTGTTCTGGCTTGCGGCTGCGGGCAGGGCGAGCAAAAGCAGCATTGAAAGTGCGATTGATCTGGCGTTCAGCAATAACGTATGCATAGTAATCTTGTACATCCTCTACAGATTCCCCAGCACAACTAACGGAGCGACCGTGAACCAGATGACGGATCTCAGCAAAACCGATAGCAGCCCCATGTTAAGGGTGTCCGACCTGACCCACCGGGTGAGCCTTGAAACCGATACGCTCACGATCTTGCAAGGGCTCACTCTGGAAATCAATCGGGGAGAGTCCGTAGCCATCGTTGGTCGGTCGGGTTCCGGCAAAACAACGCTGCTCGGGCTTCTGGCGGGGCTAGACACTCCCAGCGCAGGGACTGTTGAACTCGACGGTGCCGTCATCAGCACACTCAGCGAAGATGATCGGGCAAAGCTCAGGGCCCGTCGGGTGGGCTTCGTGTTCCAGTCGTTTCAGCTATTACCTGCACTCAGCGCGCTGGAAAACGTGATGTTACCGCTTGAACTGGCCGGGATGGAAGCGCCTGAGCAGCGTGCCCGGGATCTGCTCGAACGTGTTGGCCTGGGGGAGCGGCTCAACCACACCCCGCGCCAGCTGTCCGGCGGCGAACAGCAGCGGGTTGCCATTGCCAGAGCCTTTGCGTCCGATCCTGCGATCCTGTTTGCCGACGAACCAACCGGTAATCTGGACAACCGCACCGGCCAGGCGGTTTCCGACCTGCTGATGGATCTTAACCGGGAGCAAGGCACCACGTTGGTGATGGTCACGCACGATGAGCACCTGGCGGCCCGTTGTGGACGTCAGCTGCATATTGAGGCAGGAGTGTTAACAGAGCCAGGTCTGGCTCAGGAGCCCGCGTACTGATGGCTGTTTCCGGAAAACTTATGTCGGTAAACCGCGACTGGCGGGAAAGGGATGTCCGCGTGGTACTGGTCGCCCTGGTGATTGCAGTTGCAACCGTGGCGACCATTGCGTTGTTTGCCAGCCAGTTGCAGCGCACGTTGGTCACCTCAGCCAGCTCCTTCCTGGCTGCAGACCGGCAACTGGAGGCCGAGAATGGCCGGCCGGTCCCGCCCGAGTGGCTTGACCAGGCGCGCAAGCAGGGCCTGAAAACCGGGCGCATGGTCGAGTTCTCTACCATGGTATTCGGAGAGAGCGGTTTTCAGCTGGTGTCGGTAAAAGCGGTCAGCAACGAATACCCCCTGCGAGGTGAGGTCGAGATTCAGCCTGGCGCCGATGCTCCCCGGCAAATTGTTGCAGAGGGCCCGGGCCCGGGCGAAGTCTGGATCAACCCCCGCTTACTCCGGCTGCTTGAGCTGGACATGGGCGACACGCTGGAAGTCGGTAATCTCAAGCTGGAAATCACCCGGTTGCTGATCCGTGAGCCAGACGGTGGCTTCCGCTTATCGTCGCTGGCACCGCGCGTGATGATGCACGTAGACGACGTGGCCGGGACCGGCGTCGTGCAGGAGGGCAGCCGGGTAGAGTATGTCTATCTGTTCGCTGGCCCCGAGCCGGCACTTGAGGCCTACTACCAATGGCTGGCACCGCAGCTGGAGCCCAGTCACGAATGGGAGGGAGTGCGCGATGGTGAAACCTTTTCCCGTTCCCTGGAGCGAGCAGAGCGCTTTCTGCTACTCGGCGGCAGTCTGGCGGTATTGCTGGCGGCAGTGGCGGTTGCGGTTGCCAGTCGTCAGTACGCGCTTTCACAGCGGGATACCGTGGCCTTGCTGAAAACCCTTGGGTTGTCCAGCCGGGGCATCGGAAAGCTATACCTCCGCCGGCTGGCGCTCTGGGGAGCGGTTGGCCTGGCGGGTGGTCTGGCCGTGGCTCTGCCGCTTTTCTGGGTATTGGTGAGGTTATTGAGCGATGTGTTGGAACGCCCCGTCGATTTTTATCTCGACCCGGCGGCACTGACTCCGGCGCTGTTGACGGCGCTGGTGTCACTCTTCGCCTTTGCTTACCCGCCCATCCGGCGTTTGCGGCACGTGCCGGCCATGCGCGTGTTGCGCTCCCAGCCGGGTGAAACCGGCCGTGAGGCTGTCCCGGACATGATCCTTGCAGTGGTAGCGGTGTTCGGACTGGTTTGGCTCTACGCGGGTGAATTGATGCTGGTTGCGGCGCTGCTGGGTGGGCTGGTGCTTCTGCTGGGCGTACTCGGATTGTTGGGATGGGGCATGGTGGCCCTGCTACGCCGGGTGCGGGGCGGTGGTAACGCCTGGCGCCTGGCTTTGGTGGGGCTGTATCGGCACCGCCGTGCCAGCATGGCACAAATGGCAGTGTTCGCCATGACATTAATGCTGGCGGCGACCCTTATTCTGGTGCGTTCTTCCTTGCTGGACGACTGGCAGGCACAACTGCCGGATGACGCTCCAAACCATTTCCTGATCAACATAGCACCGGATGCGGTCGAGGACGTTGATGAATTCTGGAGCAGCCAGGGCTCACCCCTGGAAACGCTTTATCCGATGGTGCGCGGCCGATTGACGGAGCTTAACGGCGAACCGGTGAAAGAGGCTGTCAGCAAAGACGAACGCGTTGGCGCCCTAAACCGGGAGTTGAATCTCACCTGGATGGCCGAATTGCCAGAGGACAACCAGATTGTCAGCGGCCAATGGTTTGAGCGAGAGCAGACAAGCGGTGTTTCGGTAGAAGCGGAACTCGCGGAGAAGCTCGGGCTGGCTCTGGGCGACCGGCTGACGTTCACCATCGGTTCCAGCAAGGTAACCGAGCCGGTGACCAGTATCCGAACGGTCCAGTGGGACAGCATGAAGCCGAATTTCTATATGGCATTCCCGCCGGGTGGCGGCCTGGCAGATATGCCCGCTACCTGGATTACGGCCTTTTATCTGGACCCGGACAATAAACTGGCCCTGAACGAATTTTCTCGCCAGTTTCCGACGGTCTCGGTGTTAGAGATTGACCACATCATTGACCGCATCCAGCAGATTGTCAGCCAGGTAACCCAGGCGATTGAGGCAATCCTGGCGCTGATTCTTGCGGCGGCGCTGGTGGTTATGGCAGCGGTGGTCAGTGCGACTTTACGGGACCGACAACGGGAGGGTGCGCTGCTGAGGACCCTCGGAGGGCAGCAATCGTTGCTGGCGCGCAGCACCATGCTGGAGTTTGCGTTGCTTGGATTCTTCGCCGGCACTCTGGGCGTTATTGCCGCCGAGGGGGCGGTCTATGCGCTGCAGGCAGGGATGTTCCAGGGCACTTTCCGGTGGCACTGGCAGATCGTGCTGCCCGTGCCACTGATTGCCGCAGTGTTATTGGCACTGTTTGGCCGATGGCAGCTCCGGCCGGTGCTGAGTGTGTCTCCGATGCTGTTGTTACGCCGGCTGGAATGATGGTCGGCGTTGTTTTGGCCCAGCTTACCGGTAGCGCTCGAGGATGGCGTCCAATTCGCCATTCTCGCGCACGTTCGCCAGTTCCTGGTTAAACGCACTGGCAAAGTCGGCCCAGTCCTCGCGGAGCATAATCCGGAAACCGAATTTGCTGATGCCGTCGACCGAGGACCGGAATTCCGAGGTCAATCCCTCGTTTTTCAGAATCCAGTGGCCCAGAAGGCGGTCGGCCAGCGCTGCATGGAACTGGTCACCGTGCAGGACAAAGGTGAACAGTTCTCTGTCCCGGGAGACATCGAAGCGCTTGATGCGCTCGTCTTTGAAATAGGGCTCGAGGCGGGGATAGAGATACCCCAGATGCGTGACGACCGTCTTGCCGTACAGGTCCGCAGGGTGCGCGAATTGCAACTTGGAGGTTTTGGGGAAGAAGAAAACCTCCTCAACATACACCACGGAATCCGTGAATACATAGTTTTCAGGTTCCCTCGTCCATTCGATGGCCCGTGGGGTGCCGTCTACGTAACCCTCCTGAAGCATCTGATCAATGCGCTTGCGAGGAATCTTGACGGCTTCAACTGTGTAGCCGAGGCGCGGAATAATGAGATTTACCACGTCCCACATGATCCCGGCGGGGCCTTCCTTGCCGACAATCAGATAGGGTGGGTATCCGTTGGGCGACACGTTGAATCTGAACGTTTTGTCAGAGGATGTGCTGTCGGTGTTGGCAGCAGTGCAGGCCGAAACGAGAAGGCCGGCCAGCAGGACTGCTGCGCGGAGGGTGTTTTGGAAGGGGTGGACACTAAGCATGATCGCGAAACTCTGGGTGGGCCCAGCCTATACGCTGGTCAGAACATTACCCGGCCAACTCCCTGCCAGAAATTCTGTAAGATCTTACCGTGTTGAGGCTTTATTTCAATCAATCTGAATCTAACTTTAGGCTAACCCGGGGTCGTCCCCCGGGCATATAGGTGCCTGTCTCAATTCACGCCCAGGCGCGACGCAGAACGGTCATGGCATCCTCGAGAGACACTTCTCGCGGATTGAACATGATGGAGCCATCGTCGAGCGCCATGGTGGCAATACTCTCCAGTTGGTTTTCGATCACCTTGCCGGTCTCTCTGAGCGTGCGCGGCAGTTCACAGCGCTTGTGCAGGGCATCACGCAACTTCCGAATGGCAGAAATACTTGCTTCGGCACGACGGCTGGCCGGTGTTGCGGAATAAACTTCCGGACCTTCGAGATACAGCAACAGTTCGCCCAGCGGCTGGCGGATGCTCTCAAGATTGAACTCGAGCACATACGGCAAATAAAGGCTCATGCACAGGCCATGGGGCAGGTGGCAGATGGCGCCCGTGGCGTGACCGAGAGAATGGACGAGGCCGACCATGGAGTTGGAGAAGGCGATACCGGCCATGGTAGAGGCCTGGGCCAGTTCCAGCCGGCCATCGCTGTCTTTCGGGTTGTCCATCACGGAAAGCAGCGACTGGCTGATTTTTTTGATGGCGGCTGTGGCGTAGGCATCGCTCAGGGGATTCTTGGCCATGCAGGTATAGGCTTCGGTGGCATGGGTCAGAGCGTCCATGGCCGTTGCTGCGGTGATGTGAGGCGGCAATGTGAGCGTCATGCGCGGGTCGATAATGGCCGCGTTGGGCAACAGGAAGGATGAGGTAAATGGCAATTTTACGCCTTTTTTCTCGTCAGTAATAACGGCCACCGAGGTAACTTCCGAGCCAGTGCCCGCGGTGGTGGGGACAACAAAAAAGGGCTTGAGCGGGTGCTTCAGTACACCGGCACCACTGTATTTCGCAATGTCGTCTCCGCCTTCGGAGACCAGAATATTTACAGCCTTGCCGGTATCGATGGCCGAGCCACCGCCTACGGCAATGATCGAGTCGCATTTTTCCTGGCGGTAGATGCCCGCGATATCGCGAACGACCGCGGTGGAGGAATCCGGCGGGACATCGTCATAAACCGAGACAATCTCCAGGCCGCTTTCCTCGCAGGCGGCAATAACCGGGTCGAGCAGGCCGGCAGCGCGCACGCCCTTATCGGTAACGATCATTGGCCGTTTTGCAGCCAGGCCGGTGAGCTCGTAAGGGATATGCTCCAACGCAGATTTACCGGCAATGACTTTGACCGGGCAGAAGAACTCGTAGTATTTGTTCGTCATTATGCTCTCGCTGTCTCGACAAAATGGGTGGCGACTTTCAGATAGATGCGGGCGGCACTGATCAACTTTTCTGGCAATTTAATCGTGTCCGGGTATTCCTTGACCGCTCGTTCGGCAACCAGCCTCGGCAGAATAAAGGATTCCAGACGGTTGAGAACCCGTGTCATGCGAACGGCATAGCTCACATCTCCATCGACCAGCATCCGGTCGTTCGCGAATGCCACAGACGTTTTCTCCTGGAACGACAGCACCAGAAAGGCGTGGGCAATGTGTTTGAACTGGATCGACAGATCGACCGGGCGCGGGGCCTCTCCGGTGTGATAGTGCAGCCGGCCGTTGCCAGTGTGTTCAACAAGCAGTTTCGGCCCGTTGGGCATGACCTGCATCTCGAACAGGAAGCCCTCCGGCAGCTCCCGGGTTTCGTGACGGGTGGTTTCATCCACCTCGCTGATGGCCTGCAGGGCCCGACCCATCACCTGGAACATCAGGTCTACATAGGTTCTGCGGGCGTGGGACATCATCGGTTGAAGTCGTTTTACGATCATGATCGCCATCCGTTTGTTGTTGGATACCCTGATTTTTAGAGTTATTGCTCTAGAAGTCAATGTAATCTGCGACGCGGCGATGCCGTCAGCTGTGCAAATGTGACAGGCATAAAAAAACCGGGCATTCGGGAGCCCGGTCTTTCACCTTGAAGCAGCGGGTCAGCTGCTGAGTTCGGCCAACTTCCGTTTTGCTTCGGCGCCTACATCACCGCCGGCCTCGGCGGCTGTGGAGTAGTAGCTGACCGCCTCGCTGCGTTGGCCCTGCTGGCGCGCAATGTCGCCAAGCCGCAGGTAGGCGATAGAGGTGGGAACCACCTGATTGGCGTTTTTCAGGTGGGTCTTTGCCTTCTCCAGATTGTTCAGTTCTATTTCATTCAACCCGTTGTAGAGCTGGTACTGGAACATTTCGGGATACAGTGCCACCGCTTTATCAAAGTCTGCCCTGGCTTTCTCCGGTTGATCCGTGCCCCGGTATATGCGCCCTCGTAAAGCAAAGAACATGGCTTCGCGGGGTTCAAGTTTGATGGCCGTGTTTACTCGTTCAAGCGCCTTGTCGAATTCACCTTCCGAGGCCAGCTTCATGGCTTCGTCGTGGGCCTCATAAGCCGGTTGCAGCTTCTTGATGGTTGCGATGCGACGCTGGTAGACGTCCCGCCCGCGATAGCCGCCTGCTCCGATTTTCTGTACCAGTTCCTGGTTTTCCTGAACCCGCTTAGCTGACGGAGGGTGAGTGGCGAACATCCCGTCCAGCCAACCGCTTTGCCGGCCTTCGGATAATCGTAAAAACAGTTGCTGCAATTCCACAGCTGCCTGCGGGTTGTACCCGGCCTCTTTCATGTATCGGATGCCATAGGCGTCGGACTCAAGTTCATCGCCCTGGCTGTATTGGGCCAGCGCGAGCTGCGCGCCCACTGCAGCGCCGCCCATAATCAATCCGGCCCACTCATTGTCAGACAGGGCAAATCCCAGCCCCGCCACGCCTGCACTGATGAGCATTCCCTGTTGCATTCGCTGGACGCTGTGGCGCGCAGCAGCGTGGACAATTTCATGGCCCAACACAGATGCCAGCTGTGCTTCATCCTCTAGCTCGACCAGCAGGCCACGGTTGATGGCAATTTTGCCACCGGGCAATGCCCACGCATTGGGCACGCTGTTGTTCAAAACGACAAACTCGTAGGGGAGGTCTGGCCGATCGCTCACCCGGGCAAGTTTCTGGCCCACCTCCTGTACGTAGATGGACAGTTCCGGGTCAATATAAAAACGGCCGCCCTGGGTTTGCTGTGTGGGCGTGTACTGTTCGGCGCCCATGGCCAGTTCCTGGTTCTCGGAAATCAGCGAAAGCTGCTTTTCGCCGGTAACCGGGTTGACGGAGCATCCAGTCATTCCGGTCAGGCTCAGTGTTATTGCCGCTACCGCAAAATATTTTTTTAACATGCCGGGTCTCACCTGTGGCTTTTGGCGTTGGGGGTAAGGTTATAGCACAGACTTTCGCGTGTTTCAGGCTTCCGCCGACCGCAGTGGCCCGGGTACGCCCCTTGGCGTATCATAGGGTTACATTGAGTTCCGTCACCTCTGCACGCCGGGCATTGTAAGCATCCGATACCCGTTCCTGCTTGCTAACGCTCGGGATCTGTACCGCCGGGATTTTCACTCTGGCGCGATATCGACGCTCTGGAATGGCAATGCCTTTGAAGAAGCGCCAGTGATCCGCTCCGGCTCGGATGTGACACCCAAGACCTGAACGGCAGGACAGTCCTGAATGAATGATGAAACCCGAATCAACCGGGTCAACCGGTTTATCAGTACGCTGAATCAGGCCCGTGAGCTGGGCCTGAACGCCACCGATGCGGGCGAAGGATACCTGGTGGTGGAGCTGCCCTACAGCGACAAGATTATTGGCAACCCGGATACCGGCGTTATCCATGGCGGTGCTATCACCACACTGATGGACACGGCATCCGGTTCGGTGATGATCTGTGCCCTGGAAGATTTCGAGTTGTGCCCAACCCTCGATTTGCGGGTGGATTATATGCGCCCCGCCGAGCCCCGAAAGCCGGTGTTTGCCCGTGCCGAGACGTACAAGGTAACCCGCAATATTATTTTTACCCGCTGCGAGGCCTATCAGGAGGGCGGGGAAACCATTGCCAACTGTGTCGGCACCTTTATGCGGATTGGCAAAGAAGCCACACCGAAGTCATATCGAGATCTGATTACCGGAGGTGAAGAATGACCGACGCGGAAATCCTCCGACATACCCGGGAAACCGGGGACTTTAACCGGATGATGGAGAGCATCCCCTACGCCAGTTGGATCGGCCTTCAATGCGAGCGCTTTGGCGATGATCTGATTTTCCGGTTACCGAAGAAAGAGGAAAACCTCGGCAACCCGATCCTGCCGGCCATCCACGGTGGCGTGATAGGTGGCTTCATGGAAATGTCAGCAGCCATTTACCTGATTATGTCCCAGGATACCTTGCGAATGCCGCGCATTGTGGATTTCTCCCTCGATTATCTGCGGGCGGGTTTGAATCGGGAAACCTATGCCGAATGCCACCTTACCCGTCAGGGTAACCGCGTGGCCAACGTGATGATCTCCGCCTGGCAGAAATCCCGCTCTCAGCCCATCGCCACGGCCAGGGCCCACTTCCTGCTCGAAGACTGATTTTGCCTGTCGGCCGGGGTTGAAATGCTCCGGCCCACCCCCATTCTTGGTGACAGATTGCCCGGCACTGGTGCAGGCAAGCGTGTGGGGATGGCTTTCCGAAACACGCTGTGAATACGTCCGTGTAC
>NZ_JBNFVX010000020.1:0-53039 GCF_049943275.1 Marinobacter sp. VGCF2001 | reverse complement strand
GGGGGGGGCGGGTTGATATTGCTTCGATGAGCCTTCCGGTGCAGTTGTTCACCTATCTATTCCGCCCCTTATTTTTTGAAGCGAGAAGTGTTTTTGCTCTTGCTGCTGCCATCGATAACCTAATTTTACTCGGTCTATTCGTTTTTGGTGGAATTGCGCTTCTGAGGGGCAAAAAGACGGGGCTTGGAGAGAATCGTGTGTTTATGTGGGCTTATGCGCTTTGTGCTTGGCTCATTCTCGCAATGACTTCCGCTAATTTAGGTATTGCTGTCCGACAGAAGTGGATGTTTGTGCCGATGCTGATTTTTCTTTTGGTCTCTGTTCTTGGGCGTAGGCGAGTAATTTGAGATGGGAGCTTTTGCCTGGTCATTTGTAATGCAATTAGAAAGTGGGTGATTTGGGGCGTGCCGCACAAGGGGTAGGTAAACATGAGCTTTAATGGTTCTCGGGGCTAGGCGGCTGTGAATGGTGTGCTTGATTTAGGTGAAACGGATTTGCAACGTTGATGAATCTAATTATTGTGACTACTGTGCCAGAAACACTTGCGACGATACTTCGGGGTCAGCCCGCATGGCTTAACCAGTATTGCGCAGTTGTTTGTGTGACGTCTCCTGGTCCAATGCTGGAGAAAGTGAAAGAACATGAGGGTGTCAGTGTTCTTGAAGTGCCCATGAATCGCGGTATCAGTCCGTTTAAGGATCTGGTTTCTATTTATCGAATGTGGAAAGTTCTCAGGCGCGAGAAGCCGGACGTTGTGCACTCTTACACACCGAAGGCCGGATTGGTGACTATGTTGGCGGCTTTTCTGGCTGGCGTTCCAATACGTATTCACGCTTTTACCGGGTTAGTGTTTCCGACATCTGGTGGTTTCAAACGCAAGCTCCTTGTCGCAATTGATCGGTTGATTTGTGCTGCCGCAACTAAAGTTGTCCCGGAGGGTGAGGGGGTTGCGTCAGACCTGAGGGCTGACAGAATTACCTGTAAACCCCTGAGGGTGATTGGTAATGGAAACATTGCAGGAGTTCACACCCAGTATTTTCAGCCAGATGCATGCTTACCGCTTCAATATGCGGGGAGTGGTTCGTTTACATTTTGCTTTGTTGGGCGGCTGAATCGTAACAAAGGGCTTCAGGAACTTGTTTCTGCCTTTACCAGCCTGGAAGGAGACGCGACACTGCTTCTAGTGGGTGATTTGGACGCTACTGCACCGGTAGACGAGGTTACGCTGGGTCATATTCAGTCCCACCCACGGATTCAAACAACCGGTTTTCTTGAAGACATCCGGCCCGCTCTTGAGGCGTGTGATGTTTTAGTTCTGCCAAGTTATCGGGAGGGCTTCCCCAATGTGGTCCTGCAGGCCGGAGCGATGGGGAAGCCTGTGATTGCTTCAGATATTAATGGCTGTAATGAGGTTGTCGAGAGCGGCTTTAATGGTTGGCTGGTCCCACCGCGAGATGTGAGCGCCCTATCTGAGCGCATGGCGCATGTCATGTCTCTCCCTCCAGATGAGCGCGCGAAGTTGGGCAACAATGCTCGGGCGAGGATTGTTGAAAGGTATGAACAGACTGTTTACCGGCGAAAGTTGCTTGAATTTTACAGAGAGGTTGCTCGTGAAGCGGGGCTTTGATTTTTTTGTTTCTTTGATTGGGTTGGTGGCGTTGGTTCCCGTGATTTTTGTCGTTGCCCTGTTAATCCATTGCAAACTCGGCTCCCCGGTTCTCTTCCGCCAAACCCGCCCCGGCCGGAACGGCAAGCCGTTTGAAATGATCAAATTCCGCACCATGCTGGATGCCACAGACAAACACGGCAAACCACTGCCGGATAACCAGCGCATGACCCCCTTCGGCAGCTTTCTGCGCGCCACCAGTCTGGATGAGCTTCCAGAGCTGTGGAATGTGCTCAAGGGCGATATGAGCCTGGTAGGCCCGCGACCTTTGCTGATGGAATATCTGCCTCTGTACTCCAAAGAACAGTATCGCCGACACGACGTGCGCCCAGGTGTAACGGGGTGGGCGCAGATTAACGGCCGTAATGCCATTTCCTGGGAGGATAAGTTCAAACTGGATGTTTGGTATGTGGATAATCAGTCCCTTTGGTTGGATCTGAAGATTCTGTTTTTAACCGTGAAAAAGGTGGTAGTCCGGGATGGGATTAGCGGGGAGGGTGAGGTGACGATGTCTAAGTTTACCGGGAGCAACGATTGAAGCGCCTCGCCATTCTCGGTGCCAGTGGCCACGGCAAAGTGGTGGCGGATGCTGCCGGGTTGGTTGGCTGGCGTGAGGTTGTGTTTTTTGATGATGCCTGGCCGGAACTTACGAAGAACGAATCTTGGGCGGTTGTTGGCGACACTGCTGCTTTGCTGGAAGGTGTAAAGGGTTTTGATGGCGTTGTTGTTGCCATTGGTAATAACCGGATTCGACAGCTTAAGCAGCGTGAGTTGGCGGCCTCTGGGGCGCAAATCGTTTCGGTAATTCACCCTGCTGCCGTTATCAGCGAGCATGCCGCAGTTGGGGCCGGTACGGTGGTGTTCGCTAATGCTGTACTCAACGCTTGTGCGGATATTGGTGAGGGTTGCATCGTCAATACGGGGGCCGTGGTGGAGCATGACTGTGTGCTGGGTGAGTTCGCTCATGTTAGCCCGAACTCAGTTTTAGCTGGGGGGGCGAAAGTTGGCCCGCTGGCCTGGATAGGAGCTTGTGCTTCAGTTCTGCAGTTAATTGATGTGGGCGAGGGCGCAGTGGTTGGTATGGGCGCTGTTGTTACCAAAGACGTCCCATCAGGGATAACGGTGGTAGGTAACCCTGCAAGAGCTTTTCATTCAACGTAGAGCAAACACTATGCAAACCTACGACGTTTTCAATGGCGATGCCGATGGCATCTGTGCCCTTATTCAGCTTAGGCTGGCCCACCCCTGTGACTCCACTTTGGTTACGGGCGTGAAGCGGGACATTGCCTTAGCTCGGCGAGTGCCTGCGGAATCTCCTTCCCATATAAACATCCTGGATGTGAGCCTGGACAAAAACCGCGAAGCGGTGGATGAATTGCTGGCGGCGGGCGCTTCGGTGTTTTATGTGGACCACCACTTCCCCGGGGAAACCTTGCCGGATGCGCCGGGCTTTACCGCGTTGATTGATACCCAGCCCACTACCTGCACCAGTTTGTTGGTGGATCAGCATTTGGGTGGTCTGTTTCATAACTGGGCGATCACGGCGGCGTTTGGCGACAACCTGAATGCCGTAGCTGACGAGCTGGCTGTGAAGGCGGGGTTGAGTGCCAACCAGACCGAGGCCCTGAAAACCTTGGGTGTGTGTATCAATTACAACGGCTACGGCACTACGGTGGAGGATTTGCACTTCCATCCCGCCGATTTGTTCCGGGAGTTTGTGAAGTTTGCTGACCCACTGGATTTGATTGCTTCGGAACCCGTCGCCTGGCAACAGTTGCGCGATGGTTATGAGGCGGATATGACGAAAGGCTTGGCGGCGTCTGTGTTGAACGAAACCGATACCTCTTTGGTCGTGAAGTTGCCCGATGAGCCCTGGGCTCGCCGGGTTGGTGGTGTGTTGGGTAATGAGTTGGCGAACCGCAACCCCGATAAGGCCTGCGCAATCGTTACGGAGACAAGAGGCGACCATTACTTGGTGAGCATTCGAGCGCCTTTGAATAACCGCTCGGGCGCAGATGAAGTGGCGCGGCAGTTTCCGACCGGTGGTGGGCGCAAGGCGGCGGCAGGGATTAATAAATTGCCCGTCGATCAGTTGAGCGATTTTGTTGGCGTGATGGCTGGGTTTTGGCGGTAGGTTCAGCCCTGTGGGGTCTGCCCCCTTTTTAGCCTGTGCGGAAAGTATTTCGAACATAATCTGGATTTAAGAAATGACGTTAACCCCTCCCAAGAAAACCCACCTCAAGCAGCTTGAGGCGGAGTCGATTCATATTATTCGCGAAGTGGCGGCCGAGTTTGATAACCCGGTGATGCTGTATTCTATCGGTAAAGATTCCGCCGTCATGTTGCACCTTGCCATGAAGGCGTTTGCGCCCGGTAAGCCACCGTTCCCGTTGATGCACGTAGACACCACCTGGAAGTTCAAGGAGATGATTAGCTTCCGGGATAAAATGGCTGAAAAACTGGGTATGAAGCTGATTGTGCATACCAATCAGGAAGGTGTGGAGCAGGGCATTGGGCCGTTTACCCATGGCAGTGCCAAACACACCGATGTGATGAAAACCCAGGCGCTGAAGCAGGCGCTAGACAAGTACGGCTTCGATGCGGCGTTTGGCGGCGCCCGCAGGGATGAGGAGAAGTCCCGGGCCAAGGAGCGGGTGTATTCCTTCCGCGACAAGTTCCACCGCTGGGACCCGAAAAGTCAGCGCCCGGAGTTGTGGAACCTTTATAACGGCAAGGTGAGTAAAGGCGAAAGCATTCGCGTGTTCCCGCTGTCGAACTGGACCGAGCTGGATATCTGGCAGTACATCTATCTGGAAAACATCGACATTGTACCTTTGTACCTTTCTGCAGAACGCCCCGTGGTGGAGCGTGACGGCACCTTGATTATGGTGGATGACGACCGCATGCCGCTGGAACCGGGTGAAAAGCCGATGATGAAGAAGGTGCGCTTCCGTACTTTGGGCTGTTATCCGTTGACCGGTGCAGTGGAATCTGAAGCGGCCACGTTGCCTGAGATCATTCAGGAAATGCTGCTGACCACTACCTCGGAACGCCAGGGCCGGGTGATTGACCACGACGCGGCTGCGTCTATGGAACAGAAAAAACGCGAAGGGTACTTTTAAGGAATTGTTATGTCTCATGCATCGGCGTTAATTGAAGAAGATATCCTCGCTTACCTCGACCAGCACGAAAACAAAGACTTGCTCCGTTTTTTGACCTGCGGCAGCGTGGATGACGGTAAATCCACCCTGATCGGCCGCTTGTTGTTCGATTCCAAACTGATTTTTGAAGATCACTTGGCGGCACTGCACAAGGATAATGAGCGCCAGGGTAACGCCGGTGAGGCGTTGGATTTGGCGTTGTTGGTGGATGGCTTGGCTTCCGAGCGGGAGCAGGGCATCACCATTGATGTAGCCTACCGGTACTTCAGCACCGACAAGCGCAAGTTCATTATTGCGGACTGCCCGGGCCACGAGCAGTACACCCGCAATATGGCGACAGGTGCCTCCACTTGTGATTTGGCTGTCGTGATGGTTGACGCCCGTAAAGGCGTACTGACTCAATCTCGCCGTCACAGCTTTATCGTTTCGCTTTTGGGCTTGAAGCATGTAGTGGTCGCCATCAACAAGATGGACCTGGTGGAATTCAGCGAAGAGCGCTTCAACGACATTCGTGCGGAATACGAAAAGCTCGCGAAGCAACTAGGTCTGGAAAACGTTTACTACGTGCCGATCTCTGCGCTGAATGGCGACAACGTAGTGAACCGAAGCGAAAACACGCCTTGGTACCATGGCGAAACCTTGATGAATATTCTGGAGCAGGTTGAACTTCGCACAGACCAGAACGTTACGGACCTCCGCTTTCCCGTGCAGTTTGTGAACCGGCCAAACCTGGATTTTCGAGGTTATTGCGGAACGGTTGCCAGCGGTGTAGTGCACAAAGGCGATGAACTGGCTGTGTTGCCTTCGGGTATGAGTTCTCGGGTGAAGGGGATTCACACCTATGAAGGTGAGCTTGAGCGCGCATGGCCGGGCGATTCGATTACCATCACGCTGGAAGATGAGATTGATGTTTCACGGGGTGATTTGCTGGTTCACGCAAACCAACAACCAGAGATGGGCCAGCGTTTTGCGGCCAACGTGGTTTGGATGAGTGAAAAAGCGTTGGTGCCGGGGCGTGAGTACGGCATCAAAATTGGCACCAAGGTGACCAGTTGTTTCGTTAACAAGGTTTTGGAAGAGATTGACGTTAATAGCCTGGAGCGGAGTGCGCAAACCGCCAGTGGCCTTGAACTGAACGGCATTGGTGTGTGTGACATTGAATTGGCTGAACCGGTTGTCGTAGAAGGCTATCAGGATCACCCGGGCACGGGGGCCTTCATTCTGATTGATCGTCTAACGAATGTGACTGTGGCAGCAGGTATGGTTGAGCGGGCGTTAGATGGTGCCGGCGAGTTGCCCAAGCGCGAGTACACCGAAGCGGAGCGGAACTTGAACAAGTTCGTTCGCGAGAATTTCCCTGAGTGGGGGTGTAAAGAGGTATGAGTAACATCGTTTGGCATGATCATAAAATTACCCGCGCGGAGCGTTCGGCCAACAAAAATCAGAAGCCCTGCTTGCTCTGGTTTACCGGCTTGAGTGGGTCTGGTAAATCCACCATTGCCAATGCGTTGGATGTTGCCCTGCACGAGCGTGGTTACCATACGTTTCTATTGGATGGCGACAACGTGCGCCACGGGTTATGCAGCGACCTGGGCTTTTCCGACGATGACCGTGAAGAGAACATTCGCCGGGTAGGAGAAGTGTGCAAACTGTTCGCCGATGCCGGGCTGATTGTGATGAGCGCGTTTATCTCGCCCTTCACCAGTGATCGCCGCATGGTACGCAAACTGTTTCCGGCCGGTGAGTTTATTGAAGTCTTCATGGATGCCCCGCTGGAAACCTGCGAATCCCGTGATCCCAAAGGGCTTTACAAAAAGGCCCGCGCCGGCGAAATCAAACATTTTACCGGCATCGATTCTCCCTACGAAGTGCCTTCCCATCCCGAGCTTCGCCTGGACACCTCCAAGAACACGGTGGAAGAGTGCGTGGATTCGCTAATCGCGTACTTACTAGACCGTGGAATGATAGCCCTTAAATCATAATGCTATGGGTTAGCCCCCCGAATATTTGGCCCGGCCAAATGTATTGGGGGCTGGGCCCGTTCTGGAGTGCTTGAACGCATGGAATGGCAGGCCGTTTTTACTCTGATCACGTTGGCTGGGGTGCTGGGCACTTTGGCGTTAACGCGATTGTCGGCTGACTTGGTGCTGATGGCGGCATTGGCGTTGCTGTTGGTAAGTGGCGTGTTGGGGCCGCTTGAGGCACTTTCCGGGTTCGCGAACCCGGGGGTGATCACCATTGCTACGTTGTATGTGGTGGCGGCAGGGTTGAAAGAGACCGGCGCGGTGCAGTGGATCGCCCGGTTGTTATTAGGGCACCCGAAAACCCAACGCGGTGCGCAACTGAGGATGATTGCGCCGACGGGTGTTCTGAGCGGTTTTATGAATAATACGGCGGTGGTGGCTATGTTCATCCCGGCTATTCAGGATTGGGCCCAGCGCTTGGGTGTGCCCGCCTCTAAGCTTTTACTTCCACTGAGCTACGCTGCCATTCTAGGCGGCACCTGCACATTGATCGGAACCAGTACCAACCTGGTTGTTGATGGTATGTTGCAAAGCCGGCTGGGGATTAATCTCGGGCTGTTTGAGCTTGCGTGGGTGGGTGTACCGTTGTTGATGGTTGGCGGTGCGTTTTTGGTGTTTATTGGCCATAGACTGCTGCCAGACCGAGGTGGTTTGAGCGAGGAGCTGGACCAGGTTCGGGAGTACGGTGTTGAGGTTGAAGTAGAGGCGCGTGGGCCGCTGGCGGGTAAGACCATTGCCGAAGCGGGTTTGCGGGCGCTGACTTATGGGTACTTGACGGAGATTGACCGTGAAGGCCGTTTGATTACCGCCGTAGAGCCTAACCGAACTTTGCAAGCGGGCGATAAGCTTTACTTCGTCGGGGCGCCGGAATGTGCCAGCGAACTGCGCCGCATCCAAGGGCTAAAGCCTGCGAACGGGAGTGTGCACAAGCTGGAAGTTGAGAATCACCAACGCTGTTTGGTTGAAGTGGTTTTGGGGCCGGAGTTCCCGGCATTGAACAAGACGATTCGAGACAGCCGTTTTCGCACTCGTTTTAATGCTGTTATTTTTTCAGTGTCTCGGGAAGGGAGGCGGGTGCCCGGTAAGCTGGGTGATATCACGTTCCGCATGGGCGATACCTTGTTGCTGGAAGCTAGTCATCAATTTGTTGAGCAGTACCGGTTTCGGCGGGACTTTTTGTTGGTGAGTGCCCTTAATGACTCTACGCCGCCTGATTTCCGGAAAGCTCCAAGGGCGCTGGGTATTCTCGCGGTTATGGTGATTTTGAGTGCTTCCGGATTGCTGTCCATTTTGGAAGCGGCATTTGTAGCGTCTGGTGCGATGATTGCGACGGGGTGCATAACGGCAAGTCGGGCTCGGCGGAGTGTGGATTTGCCGGTGTTGGTGGTGATTGCTTCCTCCTTTGCTCTGGGCACTGCCATGACCGAAACAGGCGCGGCTCAATCGGTGGCGGGTTTTTTACTTGGCTTTGGCCCTTTTACTCCTTGGGTGGCCTTGGCCATAGTATATGTGCTGACGGCGCTGTTCACCGAGATGATCACCAATAACGCGGCGGCAGTGTTGATGTTTCCTATCGCTTTGGCCGTTTCGGAACAGTTGGGGGTTAATTTTTTGCCGTTCGCGGTGGCTGTGATGTTTGCAGCTTCGGCTTCGTTTATTACGCCGTTGGGCTATCAGACAAATTTGATGGTTTATGGGCCGGGGCGGTATCAGTTTATGGATTATGTAAGGATTGGAACGCCGTTGGCTTTGCTTGTTGGCAGTGTGGCTATTGGATTGATACCGTTGGTTTGGGTTTTTTAGTTAAAGCTTGAATTTCTCACGCTCCAAGGACAGGAGGAATCATGAAAAACATCATCATCTGCTCAGACGGCACCTGGCAATCGCCAGAGTCGGATACCGCTACCCACGTTTTACGGCTGGCCGAGGCGATTTCGCCAGAGGATGCGGCAGGTAACAATCAGGTGGTGTTCTACGACTGGGGCGTGGGCACGGAAGGCGACAAGTTTTCCGGTGGCATTGCCGGCAAGGGCATCGACAAGAACATTCAGGATTGTTATCGCTTTGTGGTTCATAATTACGAGCCGGGTGATGCCCTGTATCTGTTTGGTTTTAGTCGTGGGGCTTATACCGTTCGCTCGCTGGCCGGGTTAATCCGTAACTGTGGTATTTTGCGGCGGGAACACGCGGAAAAGGTTGGCCACGCTTATACGCTCTACCGGAACCGTGGCCCGGCGTCGGCGCCGGGGCGCGAGAAGGCTGCAAAATTCCGTAAAAACTACGCGGTGGCCGACGTAAGCCGTATTCACTTTATCGGGGTATTTGATACTGTAGGCGCGCTGGGCATACCTGCACCTTTTCTGGGCACGCTAGGCACAGATCGCTACCTGTTTCACGACACCGAGCCCAGCAGCATTATTAATCACGCCCGTCATGCGGTGTCGATTGACGAGAATCGGCAGGATTTCGAGCCCGCCCTGTGGCGTGAAAAAGCCGGAATCGATGTAAAACAGGTTTGGTTTGCTGGCGTTCATACGGATATCGGCGGCGGTTACCCAGACCACTCTCTTGGGGATGTGGCCGGCGCGTGGATGGCCAAAGAGGTGCAGACCTGCGGCTTAGCGCTGGAACGGCACTTCGTTTGGCGCCTGAACCCGGATTACGCCGGCAAGCAGCATAATGAATACAAAGGCTTTTACAAAGCCATGGGGCGCAAAACGGTGCGCCCGGTTTTACCGGTGCTCCACGAAAGTGTGAAACAACGCTGGCAAGATGCGGCGGTGAAGTACAAAAGCCCGGGGCTGGCCGAGCTGATCAGGCGTGTAGGGTGGGCCGGCATAGAGCTTCACCAATAACTGGGCCTGTCACCTGCGGCCCGGCGCGCTTTGTCATACCTACTGAATCAACAAACTGAGTAACCATGCTAAACGGACCTTTTTCCCCCTGGCCTTCCTTTTCTGAGGAAGAGGCCAATGCAGTGCGGGATGTACTACTCTCCAATAAAGTGAATTACTGGACAGGCCAGGAGTGTCGTGCGTTTGAGCGGGAGTTTGCGGCGTTTGCCGATGCCGAATACGCGATTGCGTTGGCCAACGGTACGGTGGCCTTGGATCTGGCGTTGAAGGCGCTTGGCATTGGCGAGGGCGATGAGGTGGTGGTTACGCCGCGCACGTTTTTGGCGTCGGTGTCCAGCATTGTTACTGCCGGGGCGGTGCCGGTGTTTGCGGATGTGTGCCCGGATTCCCAGAACATTACGCCAGAGACGGTGCGCAAGGCGATTACGCCACGCACCAAGGCCATAGTCTGCGTGCACCTGGCGGGCTGGCCCTGTGATATGGATGGCTTCCTGGCGCTTGCCGAAGAGTTTGATCTGAAGATCATTGAAGATTGTGCCCAGGCTCACGGCGCGAAATACAAAGGCCGTTCGGTGGGTTCTTTTGGCCATGTGGGCTGCTGGTCGTTCTGCCAGGACAAAATTATGACCACCGGCGGCGAGGGTGGCATGGTGACGACCAATGATAAAGCCCTGTGGAGTGCCATGTGGTCTTACAAGGACCACGGCAAAAGCTGGGAAGCCGTTTACGAGCGTGAGCATCCGCCGGGCTTTCGTTGGTTGCACGAGAGCTTTGGTACTAACTGGCGGATGATGGAAACCCAGGGCGTGATTGGCCGTTTGCAGCTAGGCTATATGCCTGAGTGGTTCGAGCGCCGGGCGCAGAATATTCAGGCGATCTGGAGCTGTGCACGGGAATTACCGGGGCTGAGAGTGCCCGAAGTGCCTCCAGGCCTTGAGCACGCAGCATACAAGGGCTATGTGTTTGTAGACCCGACTCAGCTGGGTGAGGGCTGGGATCGGGACCGTATTCAGAACGCCATTGTAGACGCTGGTGTGCCGTGTTTTTCCGGCTCCTGCTCAGAGGTGTACCTGGAGAAGGCGTTTGATGGCACAGATTGGCGCCCGGCCGAGCGGTTGCCGGTCGCCCGGGAGTTGGGCGAAACCAGTTTGATGTTTTTGGTGCATCCCACGCTCACGCAGGCCGAGATTGACAAGACTTGCCAGGTACTGGCCGATGTGATGGCGCAGGCAGCCGGGCGCTGAGCCTTTTTCAAGGATGGTGAGAATGTTCAAAAAATTCCTGGGGTTGCCCCGCTTCCACAAACGCATGATTTCGGTTGTAGCCGATGTGGTCGCGCTGTTTTTTGCCCTTTGGGCCGCGTTTGCGCTGCGCCTGGAGCAAATGCTCTGGCTACCTGCCCAGGAGCATCTGGTTATCTCCGGAGTAACGGTGGCGTTCACGATAGCGGTGTTCGTGCGCTTGGGGCTTTATCGCGCCGTTATCCGATATTTGAGCGACAAGGCCTTTCTCACGGTCATTATGGGGGTCGCGATCTCAACGGTTACCCTGATTCTGCTGGGCTACTGGCTGGACGTATTGGTGCCTCGCTCTGTCCCTATTATTTATGCCGCCCTGGCGTTCATTTTTGTGTCCGGTAGCCGCATGGGGATGCGGATGCTGATTATGCGCCCGAATCGCCACAACAAAGAGCGTGTGGCGATTGTTGGGGCCGGCGAGACCGGTATGCAGCTGTTCCAGGCCCTGGACCAGGGCACCGAGTACCTGCCTGTGGTATTTATCAGTTTTCTGGAATCCAATCATCGGGCGCTGATTAACGGCCTGCCGGTTTGCGACATTAAATACATTGAGAAAGCGGTACAGAAGCATCGGGTACAGCGGTTGTTGCTGGCTCTGGATGCGGATTCCGGTGTCGATCGAAAGCGCCTGTTAAAACAGCTGGAGCCGCTGTCGGTGCCGGTGCAAACCGTGCCCAATATGGCAGAACTGATAGCCGGCGATAAGCGCATTAACGATATCCGGGATCTGGAAATCGAGGATTTGTTGGGGCGAGACCCGGTGCGACCCGACAACGCGCAGATTGCCGAAAGCTTGTTTGGGAAATCTGTGATGGTTACAGGCGCGGGCGGGTCTATTGGTTCGGAATTGTGCCGGCAGATTATTCGTCATCGGCCCCGGGTACTGGTGTTGTTTGAGCAGTCGGAGTTTTCGCTGTACAGCATCGAGCGGGAATTGCAGGCGATCAATCGTATTGAGGGTTTGCAGGTTGACATCCATCCCTTGCTGGGCAGCGTGTGTCACCGTAAGCGCTGTGAGGCCGTTATGCGGGCATTCAGCATTCAGACGGTATACCACGCGGCGGCCTACAAGCATGTACCCCTGGTGGAACACAACATAATAGAAGGCCTGCAGAATAACGTTTTTGGAACCTGGCATACGGCTGAGGCTGCCATTGCAGCGGGGGTGGAGCGTTTTGTATTGATCTCCACCGACAAGGCGGTGCGGCCCACCAATGTGATGGGCGCGACCAAGCGTATGGCCGAGTTGGTGTTACAAGCGCTGGCCAAGCGCCAGTCTGGCACGGTGTTTTCGATGGTGCGTTTTGGCAATGTATTGGGCTCTTCCGGTTCCGTGGTGCCGCTTTTCCGCGATCAGATCCGTGATGGCGGCCCGGTGACGGTTACCCACCCGGATATCATCCGGTACTTTATGACCATCCCGGAAGCCAGCCAGTTGGTGCTGCAAGCGGGCAGCATGGGGCAGGGCGGCGAAGTGTTTGTGCTCGATATGGGCGAACCGGTAAAAATTGTTGATCTGGCCCGGCGGATGATTCACCTGATGGGCCTGGAAGAGCGCACGGATGCTAACCCGGACGGTGATGTTGAAATTATGTTCTCTGGCCTGCGCCCGGGGGAGAAGTTGTTTGAGGAGTTGTTGATTGGCGACAACCCCCAGGGTACTGCGCATCCGCGAATTATGATGGCCAGGGAGGTGTCTTTGCCTTGGCCCGCGATTGAGGATTTGTTGAACCGGTTTGGATCAGCCAGTCAGTCTTTTGACTGCGAAACAGTAAGAGATCTACTGGTAGAGGCCCGCACTGCCTATGCGCCGAATGGCGAGCTGACGGACCTGGTTTGGCAGAATGGCGACAGCCAATCCGCCACTGAGGTTCTGAGCCGGGTCGTCCGTGTAAGCTGATTGTCGTTTTTGTGTTACTGAAGTGACATTTTAGCAGCATTTATTTTCAGCCAATCTCAAGGCTAATGTGTTTGTGATACAATCCGGCGAATTTTTTCGGGTTGGGTCATGAATTTGTCATCTATTAGCCTCTCTATTGTCATGTTTCTCGTGGTGACAGCGGCCGCGGGGCTTACCGTGGCGGTTCGCTCCTGGGCGGTTCGGCGCAATGCGTTGGCATTGCCGAGCGAACGCTGTTCCCACACCATTCCGACTCCCCATGGCGGTGGTATCGCCATTGCGGTTATTTCGATCATTCTCGGTATTCTTTTCTCTGTGCTCGACTGGGTGCCAGACCCTTCAATGATGGCGTTCATTTCTCTGGGCTTTATCATGCTGGCCTTGGGTGTATGGGACGATTTTGGTGACGTTTCTCCCAAGTTACGTCTATTCGCCCACTTTGTAGTGGTTGGCATTGGGATGTGGTCGATTCCCAGGTTGCCGGTGTTTACCCTGTTCGGGTTGGAGGTAGACAGCGCTGTTGCGTTTTTGTTGTGGCCCCTGCTGGTGCTGAGTTGGGTGTGGCTGATCAATCTCTATAATTTCATGGATGGGATTGATGGCCTGGCGGCGATTCAGGCTTTGTTGCTGTTTGGCGGTATGGCCTGCAATTTCTGGTATTTGGGCTACGTAGAGTGGACCTGGATTTGTCTGTTTATTTTGGCGGCAGTGCTTGGATTTACCATTCTGAACTGGCCACCCGCAAAGATTTTCATGGGTGACGGTGGCAGCGGTTTTCTGGGATTTATTATCGGCTTTATGATGCTGTTGTCAGCCTCTCAGACTGATGCGAGCCTTTGGAGCTGGATTATTCTGCTTACGTTATTTATCTCAGATGCAACGGTTACGCTGGTTACACGAGTGTTAACTGGTCAAAATCCGCTTCAAGCCCATAATCTTCACGCCTACCAGAAGCTTTCCCGGCGCTTCGGGCGGCATAAGCCTGTTACTCTGGGGTATGGTGGGGTCATGTTTTTTGTGCTTGTTCCGGTTTCGATGATGGCAAATGTTATTCCTCATTCAGGGTCGGTGCTGTTCCTGCTGGTATTGCTGCCCGCATGTGTCTTTATGATCCACGCGGGCGCCGGGAAGACTGAGTCTGGCCATGTATAACGGTGTGGGCGCGCAGTCGCCCCGGGTGCTTGTGACGGGGGCCAGTGGCTTTGTGGGTTCTCAGTTAACGCTAGGGCTGGCTCGCAGAGGCGATTTTCGTGTTCGCACTTTGTCCCGGTCTTTTTGTGCGGGGTTTCCAGATTCTGTGGACCAGTTGGTGTCTGTCGCTCCTTTTGAAGCGGGCGCTCTGGCTCAGGCTGTTGCGGATGTTGATTATATTATCCATTGTGCTGGTCGTGCCCATGTGATGGATAACTTGCCACACAAGAAGGCGCTGCAGGCCTACCGCGAGGTGAATGTCGATTATTCTGTGCGGCTGGCCAATTCGGCGCTGGAAGCTGGCGTTAAACGCTTGATTTACTTGAGTTCAGTTAAGGTTAACGGTGAGAGTACAGGCGGCCGCCCGCCTTTCCATCCGCTCGATGAACCTAAACCTGAAGACGCATATGGCCTATCAAAATGGGAGGCAGAACAGGCCATAAAGGAGGCTTTGGGTGGCCACTGTGAGTGGGTAGTAGTGCGTCCGCCCTTGGTTTATGGCGGAGGTGTCAAAGGCAACTTTGCGCGGCTGCAGGCGGCAGTTACTGCAAGAAAGCCACTGCCATTAGGCCTGCTGAATAACAAGCGCAGCCTGATTTCCGTTTCCAATCTTGTCGACTTCCTGATGTTCTGCCTCCGTCATCCTCGGGCATGCGGTAATGTGTTTATACCATGCGACCAGCAGGATCTCAGTGTTCGCGAGCTTGTTCTGCGCTTGGCTTCGGCCGGTAATGTGCGCCCGGTGTTATTGCCGGTACCGGTTTGGTGTTTAACACTTGCTGGCAGGTTGTTGGGCCAGCATAAGTCGATTAACCGCCTGTGCGGTTCGCTGCTGGTAGACCACTCACACACAAAGGATTGGCTAGGGTGGACGGCGCCATCAGTCCCCTTTGAAAAGTCGGGCTGATGGCTGCTACAGTAGTTGAGCTGGAAAAACTCCGCCTGTTGTTTAAACAGGCAGGTACGCTACTTACCGGGAATGCCTTTGCCGGTGCACTTGGCCTGGCGGCCTTTCTGGCAACTGCACGTCACCTGGGCGCCGAGAGTTTTGGCGCCCTGGCGTTGATAACCACTTATGCGGTGGTTATTGATAAGCTTCTTAACTTTCAGTCCTGGCAGGCGCTTATTAAATTCGGTGCCAGTATAGCTACTGACACGGCCAATGCGCCCAACCTGTCTCGTCTTGTTTCATTTTGCCTTATGGCGGATGTGGCCAGTGCTGCGGTAGCTGGAGTGGTGGGGTTGTTTTTGGCTCAGTCTGTGGGACAGTTTTTGGGTTGGTCGGATGCGGTGCTGGCTGGTGCCGGGTGGTTCTGCCTGGTGGTTGTATGCAATGTGACAGGCGCGGCTACCGGGCTGTTGCGTATTGCCGGGCGTTATCGCTTATTGGCTGTCCATCTGGTTTTGGCTAACGCCTTTCGGCTGATTGGTGTGGTGGTTGGTGTTACCCTGGATGTTGGTATTGCCTGGTTCCTTTGGGTTTATGGAATTTCTATGGCTCTAGGGTACGCTGTTATCGTCTTCGGAGGGCTTTCCGTTGCCCGAAAATGGAAGTTGGAGTTCGTCACCGGCTCCCGTTCTGAGATCCGGCAATACTTGTCGTTTCTTTTCTGGACAAATGCCTCCTCGGCGCTGGCTGTTCCGGTAAAGCATTTTGATGTAATCGTGGTTGGTGCAGTTCTCAATGAAGCCGCGGCCGGGCAGTTCAAGGTGATTCGGCAGGTTGGGCAGTTGTTGGGGCAAATATCTTCACCTCTGTATCAGGCTGTTTATCCATTCCTGTCGAGAGACGCCGGAGAGGGTAACTCCAGCGGGAGTATTCGCCTTGCCTGGCGCAGCGGGCTATGGGTTGCACTGATTGCGCTTCCTCTTGCTTTACTGGTTTCAGTGGCCGGTATTTGGTGGGTTCCTTCGGTTTTGGGCGAAAGCTACAATGCCCTGGTGGTTCCTTTAATTGTGTTCGCGGTGTTAAGCGCGTTAAGTCTGGGCGCCGGTACTATTCACCCTTTGTTTCTTGCTCTCGGGTTTGCGCGGGAAACCGCGGTTATTCTCATATTTACCACCCCTCTTTATTTGTGGCTGCTGTGGTCGCTGGTGGGTGCCCTTGGGCTAATGGGTGTTGTTATTGCATTTGGCGTTGAGTTCTTTTTGGTTGTGGCGATCAAGCTCTTGCTGATTCAACGGTGGCGAAGGCGGGGTGCAGGCCTTGGTTAATCTGCACTTTGTGATGCCGGAAGCCTCTAATCAGTTAATGGCTCTCGACCCTGACCGCGATTGGAAAAGGTTTGGGCGAAGCGAGCCAGCTTGGGCGCTTCAGTCTGCAATTTTTCTGGCCCGGGCCGGCGTTGAAGCATCTCTGGGTTCGGTACCTAGGGAAGATGCCATCAATTTTGTGCCAGCTTCCATGCTGATTGGCCGGCGGTTTGGCAGTGAGCGCTACTATACGGTTTCTTTGGCGGCCGACAAGGTTTTGATCCCGTGGGCCCATGCTCATATTGTTCAGAATGCGGAGCAGGCAGGCTTTAACCGGTATTGGCTGCACCATTGGCCGCAGCCGGGTTTGATACCAAGGCAAACTGAGCGCGCCTGTAATGTTGAGACAGTTGGGTTTGCCGGTCTGCCTATCAACAGCGGTTTGTCTGAAAGTTCGCTGGCGCCTGTGTGTGAGCGGCTCGGGCTTTCGTTTCGGCTGTTATCGCCTGATAACTGGAATGATTACTCCGCCGTGGATGTATTGGTAGGTTTGCGCGACTTTTCGGGTGGCCGGTACCCACGTAAACCGGCAAGCAAGCTTTTTAATGCCTGGCTGGCTGATACGCCATTCATTGGTGGTATGGATTCGGCCTATGAGCAGGTTGGCGAACCCGGTGGTAATTATTTGCAGGTTACCTGCTTTGATCAACTCGCAAGGGCGCTTGAGAGCCTGGCAAGCAATGCCGGGCTTTATCAGCGTTTGGTTACCAATGGTCGGGTTGCTTGTGAGGTGTGCCGCCGGGAGGCGATCGTTGAATCCTGGATGCGTGTGGCGGAGGAGCTTGAACCTGACTTTCTGCACTGGCGCCGAACAGCTTTGGGCGCGCGAGTGGCTCGCTCGCTGATTCGGGGGGCGCGCACAAGGGGGCAGCGGTTGGGGTACTCCGGGGGGCGATTGTGAAGTTGGTTTATGTCGCCAATTCAATCATACCCTCGCGGGCGGCGAACAGTGTGCATGTTATGAAGATGTGCGATGCGCTTGCGTCGGTCGGATACGAGGTCACACTTTTGGTGCCTGCAGTGTCGGAGTCAGATCAGCGTGACCTGTTCGAAAGCTATGGCGTGCCCCGAAGTTTTACCATTAAGAGACTGCCCTGGGTAAAGATGCCTGGCAGGGGGTGGTGGTTTGCATTACTGGCCTTTCTTGCCATTCGGCGTTTGAAGGCTGACCGGGTATACGGTAGGCATTTGCCTTCTCTCATGTTGCCGTCGATGGCGGGTATTCCGACGGCTTATGAGGCCCATGCCCCCGTTTGGGAAACCATGGGAAAGCCTGGCATGGCCTGCTTCAGATTGGTTGCCTGTGGCAGGGGGTTCCGTAAGCTAGTGGTGATTTCCGATGCCCTTGCGGGCTGGTATGTGCGCCATACCATGTTGGGTGAAAATAACATTCTGGTGGCTCATGATGCGGCCAGTCCATCCCCGAACTCTGTTATGAAGCTGGGCGGGCAGAGAACAGAAGGCCGGTTTGAGCTGGGCTACGTTGGCCAGCTTTACACGGGCAAAGGCATGGAAATGATTGCAGCCGTCGCACAAAGAAGGCCAAGTTACGCCTTTACTGTGGTTGGGGGAGATGATGCCGATATCGATTACTGGAGTGGACGTTTGCGGAACCTGGGCAATATTCGTTTTACGGGATTTTTACCCCAGGCGGAGGCTGTTTCGCTAATTGAGGGGTTTGATGCGGTGTTGGCTCCGTACCAGAAACGCGTGACAACGGCGGGCGGTGGTGGCGATGTTTCTCGGTGGATGTCGCCGCTAAAGATTTTTGAGTATATGGCAGCCGGTAAGCCAATTGTGGCATCAGACCTCCCCGTGCTTCAGGAAGTGCTTGATGATGGCGAGAATGCCCTGCTTTGTGAACCTGAAAACCCGGACCATTGGTGTGGGGCAATTGACAGGTTGTACTCAGAAACTGGGTTAGGCGAGCGCCTCGGTAGCCAGGCACGCAGTGACTTTTTGGAGCATTACACCTGGGGCGCCCGTGCCTGCAGGGTGTTGAAGGATGTTTATGGCGATGCGTACTGAGTCGGTCTGGTTTTTTATCAGCGACTTGGGCCAGGGTGGTGCGCAGAAGGTTTGTAGTACTCTGGTCTGTGAACTGCACAATCAGGGGCAATCGGTCGGCCTGGTTGTGCTTCGCGGAGATCAAGGCAGTTGGCCCCTGCCGGAGTCTGTTGTGTTTCATTCCTTTGGGTGTAATCACGCCCGCTCGGTGTTACCTCGGCTTATTAGCTGGATACGATCAGTGAAACCGGAGGTTATCCTGGTATTTAACCACCAGTTGGCGGTTTTGCTGATTATTGCACGTGCTGTCTCTGGTGTTAACGTGAAGATTGTCGCCCGTAATATCAGCAACCTGACCGAGAAGTATTCCAGGGAAGCTGCTGTCTGGCATCGGTATGTTGTGAACCCTTTAGTGAAGCTGCTGTTTCAGCGGGCCGACACGGTTGTTGCCCAATCCAGGGGTATGGCTAGAGATCTTGTTGAGAATTACGGCTTTACGGAAGAAAAGATAGCGCTCATCCCAAACCCTGTTGAGTTCAGGAATATTGAGGGCGTAACGCGGACGGGCACTTATGGATGCCATAAATTTTTGTTTGTAGGCAGGTTAGAGCCTGTAAAAAATCTGCCCTTTCTTTTAAAGGCGTTTTCAGAACTGAGAAAAAGGCTGGAGAACGTTGGTTTGACCATTCTTGGAGAGGGTTCCGAGAGGCCGCGGCTGGAGGCCATGTGTAAAGAGCTCCGGATTTCCGATTATGTTCGTTTCCTCGGGTGGCAGAATCCCGATAGCTATTACGCTTCTTCTGATGTGACAGTACTTACCTCACATTACGAAGGTTTTCCGAATGTTTTGATTGAGTCTATGGTGCATGGCAAGCCTGTTGTCTCTGTTGACTGTCCTTCCGGGCCGAATGAGGTAATTGTGAGGGGGGTGAACGGTTTTTTGGTTAGCCAAGTGCAGTCTGAAAGGTTTGCCGCCTGTATGGAGGAGGCGGCACTTCGGGTATGGGAGCCAGCGGAGATAAGAGGTTCTGTTTCACGTTTTGCCGCTGATGCGGTTGCTCAGAAATACTGGCAGTTGCTCAGTGGGATTGGCCAGAGCACAGGATGTTAACGTTAATGAATGCTTTGATAGCAGGTGCTCGGCAAACACTGGTTTCCCATCCTTCTTGGGCTCGGCGGTTGTTGGGCGCGCTTGGCTTTCTATACCTGATGCCAGTGGCGTTCCAGGGGCTGCCTGGTTATACCACCCGTTGGGTTGGTGGTCTTGGTGTGTTGTTTCTGCCGTGGCTGATTCGTAGTTATTGCCGGGGTATGTGGTTTCGCTGGTTTGTGTTTTTATTCGTCACTCTGGTGCTTTACCTCACGGCCTTGTACTGGGCAACTGGCAGTCAGGATTACCGGGTATTCAAGGATATTGTCCTTATCGGCATCCAATTATTTCCCGGGGCTCTTTTGTTGGCCTTTGTGTTGTCTGCACTTAAGGAAGACTTTGATTTTTTCCTGGACATTCTGTTCTGGGGCATGGTTTTTTATGGCTCATCAATTGTAATGGCCGCTTTGTGGGTGGAGCCCAGAGAATGGTTTTCCCAAGTAACCGTTAACCTCTCTAACATAGACGACACTAGTGCCCGCGCTCGCGGTTTGCTTAATGCCAGTGGCGCGGGGGCATCGTCTGTTATTGCACTTGCGTTTTTGGCTGGCTGGCTGCGGTTCAACTGGAGCCAGCTACTCCGGGAAAAACTGGCACGTTTGGTGGGCTTCGCGATTCTTTTTTCAGCCTGCGTCGTTGCCGGCAGGACAGGGCTGATATTGATAGGTATCACGGTGACAGCGTTCGCTGGTTGTTACCTAATTGAGCGTAAGGCTGGAGGAGTCGGTGTATTGCTGATTGTGGGGGGGGGGAGTTGCTTTGGATTGTTGGTTCTGTACTGGATAGGCCTGCTTGATTTCCGGCGATTAGACGATTTTTATTACCTGTTTTCCGGGCGCTGGGATGAAGGTATCTGGAAAGCTTTTTCTTCTTTCGTATTATGGCCCGATTCTTTGGCTGGTGTTGTTTGGGGAAACCCTTCCACCTATGAATTGAACCGGATTCCAAGTGATTTGGGGTACATTCGCCTGCTATGGGCTATTGGAGGGGTAGGTTCCGCTGTCTTTTATTTCTTTATTGGCGCAATGATCTTTCTAGCTTTTAAAGGTGCGCAGAAAAAAGAGCATAAGTTATTTGTCGCCGCTTTAGGCTTTTGGGTGTTTTTTGTTCACTTCAAAGAGCCGTTTTTACTGGATCAGCGCTTCCTGGCCTTGGTTACGCTAACATTCGTCGTTTTTACAATGCGCCTGGATATTTCATGGAAACATCATGAAAGGGCTGCGAGGTGAACTATTAACGTTCTTTATATTGTTTCTACGCTTGAGCGAACTGGGCCTACTAGGCAATTGTTGTACCTGTCGACGAGGGTGCAGGACTTGGGGCACCGAGTGTGTGTTTTGACTTTGTCGCCCGAACCCGAGAACTCTTTGAAGGGGATGTTTGTTGATAGAGGGTTGGAGGTGATATCGCTTGACCTACCTCGTTTAAAGAGTTTGTTCGTAGGCAGGGCCCGGCTCAGGCAATTGTTGATTGGTAGAGCAATAGACGTTGTCCATACTCAGGGAGTCCGGGCTGATAGTCTGGTATCTGGGGTTGATCCTGTAGTAAACCGTATTGCTACGCTCCGGAATTATCCATCTGACGATTATCCGCCATTATATGGAAAGGTAAAGGGCTGGTTGATGGCCTGGTTTCACCTGCGGGCTTTGGCCGAGTTTGATCGTGTGGCTGTGGTGTCTGGGGCTATCGCTCGGTTATTGGAGGATTATGGAAAGTTGCCGCTTGATGTTTTGCATAACGCTGTTGATTCACAGTATTTTCGTGCTCCGGGTTTGCAGGAGCGGGCGGAGTCTCGGAATGCGCTATCGCTGGCACCGGATAGCTTTGTTGTTGTGATCGTGGGTGATTTAATTCGGCGAAAAAGAGTGCCGGAGCTGCTTTTCGCACTTGCAAGACTTGTGACGCCCCCTGAGGTTCTGGTGGTTGGGGATGGCCCGGAATTGGACAGTTGTATGCGCGCGGTGCAGGGGACCGATGGCGTGAGATTTCTGGGGAAGCGTGAGGATGTGAGGCCTGCACTTTGGGCTGCGGATGTACTTATCTCCAGCTCGGCCTCGGAAGGAATGCCGAATGCAGTGATGGAGGCGGTAGCCACGGGGCTTCCTTGTTTGCTCTCGGATATACCGGCCCATCGTGAGCTGATAGCTGCAGCCAATACTGAGATCCCGGAGGTGTTGTGGTTCAATCTGGATAATCTGGAGCAAGGTAGTCCGAACCAGTTAGCAGATGGTCTTCAGGCTGTCGTTGCCTATTGGGCGCAGCACCCGGTTCGTAAGTGTTGTGATGCGTTTTCCGTGGACTCAATGGCTGAAAAGTACTGTTTGTTGTACGCACAGGGGAGGCAGCGGTGAAGGTGTCGGGCAAGATTGCGGTGCTTATGCCAGTGTATACGGGCGACAAGCCTAGTCAGGTTGTGGAGGCAATTAGCAGTATTCTGGCGCAGACGTACAGTAATTTTATTCTCTTTGTTGGCTGTGATGGCCCGCTGGCGGCGGATGTGGCGAATGCAGTTGCTAAGTTCAATGATGAACGGCTGAGGGTGGTTCGGTTTCCGGAAAACCGGGGCCTAGCCCATACACTTAACAGCCTGATTGACCTGGCATTGCAAGACCAGGACGTAGATTTTATAGCCCGTATGGACGCTGACGATATCTCTATGGAGGAGCGGTTTGAGCAGCAGGTGCAATTTCTTGGCAGTAACCCCGGCATTTCTGTGCTGGGCGCTGGTTGTTATGAAATAACGGGTTCCGGGAACATTGTCTTCGAGAAACGCTTACCTGAGCGACATTCAACTTTGGCTCGGCGTTTTATCAAGCAGTGCCCGTTAGTTCATCCGACGGTTATGTTTCGCAGGCAGGTTTTTGAGGCCGGTGCCAGGTATCCGACAGAGTATGTTCGATCGGAAGACTTGGCATTCTGGTTAACTTTGATGGGCGAGGGGTACCAATTCGCGAATATGCAGCGGCCGCTTTTGTTGTTTCGGATAGGTGATGATTTTTTAAAGCGCCGTGCTGACAGAAAAAAGGGCTGGGCCGAATTCAGGGTTCGCATAAAGGCGATTAAACAGCTTGGGTTACCGGTAATTGTGAATCTGTTTTATGCAATGGCACAATTGGGCGTAAAGGCTTCTCCTGCCATATTGATTGGCTTTGCGTATCGTATTGCCCGTTCACAAAAATCAGGCTGATATTGCATATATCAGTTGGTAATTTTTCAACAAGGATGTTGTTATGGTTGGGCTCTTGCACCACGGCGCCGTCAATGGCGTCACCGGCTCCTGCCACGAACTCCGTCTACCGGGCTCCGGCATTCTCATCGATTGCGGCCTGTTTCAGGGGCAAGACAAAGGCCCCACCTCAAACGCCCTGGATCTGGCCATCGATTTCCCGATTGATCATATCCGTGCGCTCGTTGTCACCCACGTACACATAGACCACGTAGGGCGCATTCCTTATCTGTTAGCCGCCGGCTTTGATGGCCCGATACTGTGTTCCCAGCCCTCAGCCATTATGCTTCCGGAGATCCTGGAAGATGCCCTGAAGATCGGCTTTACCAAAGACCGTAGGTTAATCGAAAAGGTGCTCGACAGAATCCGTTCCCAGCTTGTGCCTTTGCCTTATGGCCAGTGGCATTCTGTGATCGAAGGTGACCAGGAGGCGTTGGCAGTGCGTTTGCAAAGGGCCGGGCACATTCTGGGTTCTGCCTATGTGGAATGCGATGCTCGGGCAGAGGGCAAAAGTGAATGCATTGTATTCAGTGGCGACCTGGGCGCTCCGCATTCCCCGTTATTGCCTGCTCCGGAATCACCGGAGAAAGCCGACCGGTTGATCATCGAGAGCACCTACGGTGACAAAAACCATGAAGACCGGGAGACCCGCCGTTATCGTTTGAAATCGGTGCTTGAACACGCGCTGGCGGATGGCGGTACGGTGTTGATTCCGGCGTTCAGCATTGGCCGGACCCAGGATTTACTCTACGAGATTGAAAGCTTGATAGCGGAGTTTGGGGGTCGGGCTATCGAGCAGGCGGGCGAGGCGTCTTCGGCGCGTGGTCTGTGTTGGGGCGATCTTGAGATTGTCGTGGATTCACCGTTAGCCGCCGAGTTCACCCGAATCTATCGGGATCTCAAGCCATACTGGGACGACGAAGCCCGGGCCTTGGTCAGTGCAGGGCGACACCCGCTTTCCTTTGAGCAGCTGACGGTGATTGGCTCCCATGAAAGCCATCTGAATGCGGTGGAGTATCTGGCCCGTTCCCACCGGCCCTGTGTTGTAATTGCGGGTTCGGGTATGTGCGCAGGTGGCCGAGTCGTGAATTATCTCAAAGCCATGTTGGACGATGAGCGCAACGATGTGCTCTTTGTCGGCTATCAGGCCGCAGGCACGCCCGGCAGAGACATTCTGACCTACGGGCCCCGGGGCGGTTGGGTAGAGTTAGATGGCAAACGCTACGATATCCGGGCCCGGGTTCACACGGTGGGCGGGTATTCAGCCCACGCGGGCCAGGAGGACTTGCTGCGTTTTGTTGCGGGTATCCCGAAACCGCCCTCGGAGATTCGCATTGTCCACGGCGATGCAGGCGCGAAGGCGGCATTGCAGGTAAAATTACAATCATTGGCACCGGAATCGCAGGTTGTGATTCCCGCAGGCTAGACGAATTTAACGGTTAAAACCGAACATTTTTGGAGGACGAATGAAGAAAATCGCGGTTGTAGGCCTGGGCTACGTGGGTTTGCCCCTGGCGGCTGCTTTTGGTGAGAAGCGTGAAGTGGTGGGTTTTGATATCAACACCAAGCGCATCGCCGAGCTTGGGGATGGTATTGACGCTACTCGCGAATTGTCCTCAGAGGAACTGGTTGCGGCCAGCCACCTTTCGTTCACAGACACGGTAGAAGGCATTGCCGATTGCCAGGTTTACATCGTGACCGTGCCCACGCCAATAGATGAGTTCAAAACGCCGGACCTGACTCCACTCGTTAAAGCCAGCGAAACGGTAGGCAAGGTGCTCAAACAGGGCGACATCGTTATTTATGAATCCACGGTGTACCCGGGTGCCACTGAAGAGGTCTGTGTGCCGGTCTTGGAAAAAGTATCCGGCCTTACATTCAATAAAGACTTCTTCGCCGGCTACAGCCCGGAGCGGATTAACCCGGGCGACAAAGAGCACCGCGTGACCACGATTATGAAAGTCACGTCCGGTTCAACGCCAGACATTGCCGATGAGGTAAACAATCTTTACGCGGATATCATTACCGCCGGCACGCATAAGGCCAGTTCAATTAAAGTGGCCGAAGCGGCCAAGGTGATTGAAAATACCCAGCGGGATTTGAATATTGCGTTGATGAATGAGCTGTCGATGATCTTTTCCCGCATTGGTATTGATACCCATGAAGTGTTGGCAGCGGCCGGAACGAAATGGAACTTCTTGCCGTTCAAACCGGGTTTGGTTGGCGGACATTGTATTGGTGTTGATCCGTATTATCTCACTCATAAAGCCCAGGCCATTGGTTATCACCCGGAGATTATCCTGGCGGGCCGGCGGGTGAACGATAATATGGGGCCCTATGCGGCGGCTGAACTGGTGAAGGCGATGATCAAGAAAGGCCATACCATTGCCAGTTCGCGGGTATTGGTGATGGGGCTGACGTTCAAAGAGAATTGTCCGGATTTGCGAAATACCCGTGTTATTGATGTGGTTAATGAATTGAAAGATTTCGGTTGTCAGGTGGATGTTACCGATTGCTGGGCAGATAATGCCGAGGCTGAACACGAATATGGTATTTCCCTCGTTGCCGAGCCGAAAGCCGGTGAATACGATGCGGTATTCCTCGCTGTACCCCATCGCGACTATTCGTCGATGTCGGCAGACCAACTGCGTGCATATACGAATAGCAACGGCGTGTTATTTGATTTGAAGGGTGTGTTGCCTATGGGGCAGGCCGATTTACGCTTGTGATATTGGGTTCTTTCAGAAAGCCGGCCATTGTGCCGGCTTTTTTATTAAGTGGTTTTAAATAATTAATTTTGCCTTGCTGCTATTTCTACATTATTATTCGTGGCGACTTCCGGTCTTATTTATTCAGTATTTAAAACCAACCAATGAAAGGTTTTATTTCCATGGCAAAGATTAACGATTATTACCAGAAGAAACAGCTGATGGAAAAGCTGGCCGCCGAGCTGGAGCAGCTTGAAGAAGACCAGGCACTGAAGAGCGAACTGGAATTTGAAAACAAAGTTCGTGAATTGATGAAAGAATATGACAAATCCCCGAAGGATGTTCTGCAGATTCTTGCGGCCATTGATCCTTCTATTTCCGGTGCCAAAGCCGAGACTGCAACCGGCAGCCGCCCCAAGCGCCCGCTGAAAACCTACAAAAACCCGCACACGGGTGAAGTGGTTAAAACCCGCGGCGGTAACCACAAGACTCTGAACGAGTGGCGTGGAAAGTACGGTAAAGAAGCCGTTCAGGGCTGGCAGCAGGACTGATGGTCTAATCCCCTCTCGTGTTCACGGGAGGGGGTGCGTTTACCGGATAACCACTTTATTTCGCCCGCTTTCCTTCGCTTCATATAAAGCCTCATCGGCTTGCTGCATCCATTGCATATAGTTCTCCGGCGTTTCCGTTAATTGCGCGATACCCATGCTTACCGTGTACTGAATATCGCCGGCCGTCGTCTTCACAAGACTGGTTTCGATAGCCTCGCGAATCCGCTCACAGATAATCCTGGCGTTTTCAGCATCGGTTTCCGGCAGGATAATGCCAAATTCCTCCCCCCCGTAACGGCCGGCACTGTCAGACTGGCGGATGTTACTGCGTGTGACCTCGGCGGTGTGCCGGATCACGTCGTCTCCGGCCAGGTGGCCATAGGTGTCGTTAACCGGTTTGAAGTGGTCAATGTCGAACATCACCAGGCTGGTGGCCTGGCCATAGCGCCGGAAACGCTCGTATTCGGCGTCTACCAGGTTTTCCCAGGTGCCCCGGTTCAACAGGCCGGTTAGCCGGTCGGTCATGCTCAGCTTCGCCAGCTGTTCGTTGGCTCGTTCCAGGGCCCGCTTGCTGCTGGCAAATTCGGTCACATCGTATATCAGCAGGCACACTTTCGTTACCTCGCCCGTGGGCGCAGTAATCGGGCTGATGGTCAGATTCTGGAACATATATTCTTCGGTGCCGGTAATCGGGCGGGTGTTCCGGAACTTGAACAGATACGGGCGCTGTTCCCAGGAAGTAAATGCCCGGGTGTTGAGCATGGCCACTGCGTCCACTTTGCGGCTGAGCCAGGCTTTCGGGATATCGGGAAAGGCATCAAACAGATTGTTGTCCCGAATCTGGCTGGCGGTGATGCCGCTGTGGTGTTCCATGAAGCCGTTCCATGCCTGCACGTGGAAATCCAGGTCGAGCACCACCAGCCCGACTTCAACGGATTCGAGCATATCCATCAGCCAGTGAAATTCGTTGACGTCCTGATCAAAGCCCATAATCAATCCACCAGATACGCAAGGCGTTTTTCAAGGAAGGGGATGGAGTCTTCGGTTAACAGAATCAACATATTGCAGCGAATATCCTGTTTTTCCAGGGCGTAACTGATTTCGATGCACAGAAGCTGCTCTTCCCGTTTGCTGTGATGGTCCAGCAGTTCGTTTACGGGGCGGTGCTGGCCAAGAACGGTGGGGTGGCCCAGGCCCAGTTTCAGGTCCAGCTGGTCACCGATGCCGTTAATAAAGGCCCCAAACAGAATGCTGGACATGTCCATCAGCACTTCAACGTTTACCGCCTCGCCTTCCAGCACATCGTAGTGCAGCAGCTCTGCCATTTCCCGGAAGCTGGCGTCTTCAAACAACAATAGCGCTTCGCCTGCAATGCCGGCGCCGGTAAAACCCTGGCAAACGGCGGAATAGTGCTCTTCGCGCTGGGCGGCGGAGATCGCCATGTGTAATTCGGAGTTGGCAATGAAGGCCACTTTCGGTATGGGTTGTTTTACGAACACTCTTAATAGTCGTGCCAGTAAATCGGAGGAGCGCCCCATGGCCACATTGGCAATTTCCTGCAGGTAATCACTCAGGCTGACGGAGATTTCCGGCGCGGGATTGTCCCGGCTGTGCAGAGCGGCATCATTCAGCGCGGCGTCTTCCAGCTCTGTCGGGCGGTAGAAGCCGTACTCTTCCAGCAGGCGTGCCACCTGGCCGGTATCGGTTGGCTTCTTGATGAAATCGATGGCCCCAAGCTTGCGCACCCGCTCCCGGGCTTCCGGCTGGATGTCCCCGGAGACCACGATGGTCAGCACCGGGAGATCTTCTTTGCGGATGCGTTCGAGCACCTGATAGCCGTCGAGTTCCGGCATATTCAGGTCCAGGAACAGCAGCTCGGCTTGCTTGTCGCGGAGAATAGCCAGCGCTTCGTTACCATTGCCCGCGAACAGGATGTCGTCTGCCAACCCTGGGGGCAGGGCTCTGGCCATTTGTTTTTGCGCCAGGGCGGAATCGTCGCAGATCAGGATTCTGGTGGTCATGGAATAGTGTCGAGTGCCCGAAAACAAGTGCGTGAGTATAACAGCACAGCTGTTTATGTATATGTCGACGACATTAACGCAGCGGGTGTCGCGTCAAGTTTTGAACGATTAAAGCAGATTAGTCTAAACCTGTGATGCCCTTCATGCTTGAACGGGAAATGAAGGTTGCGTAATCAGCGAATGTGAATTGGCTCACTCTCTTTACGTACGGTGCTCAGATATAGTGCTGGTACGGTCAAAAAGAAACAGTTTGTTACAAACAATAACGACCGTATGCCAGCACCGGAATAATAAAACCAGCGGGCGGGCATGGAGTCGGCGTCGAAACTGGCTCACACAACAATCAGAGACACAATCTATGAAAACGCAAGCGTACGGATGCGCTGCCCTTGCCGCGTTTTGCCTGGGTATTACGCCCGTTTCCCAGGCGGAGCTGGAGCCCATTTCGGATAGTGCCATGGGCGAGGTAACCGGGCAGGCCTTTATGAAGATTGAAAACATCCCCGGCCAGAACCACGACTTCACGCGGATGACGCTGAGCATGGATGTGGAAACCCGGGTGAATGTGGATGATATTCAGGCGGGCCAGATCAACGGTGGCTCGGATTTCTCGGCGACTCATCTTGCCCTTGGCCATATCGCCCGTAACGACGGTGAAGTGTTCAATGGCAAAACCTACAATGCCGGCGACGACATTCCCTTTGAAGCACGAATGCCTTATATCGAACTGGCCGAAGATGCTGCCGGCCTGGCCGGTTTCCGCATGGGCTTCGGGCAGGCACGAGGGTCGGTGTCATCCCAAACCACCAGTTTCAGTGGCGATATCGGCCTGAAAGTGCAGGACAAAACAGACGGCACCGTATACGACACCTATTTGTTCGACGGCGATGGCGGTGCCGCCACCAACTATCGGGCGTCTCATATCGGTATAGACCCCAACTCCTGTGTTTCCGGCACCAATTGCACGCCATTAACCCACCTGCAGTCACTCACGGTGGGTGAGGATAACGGCAGCACCGATGGCACCATCGGGTTTACCGACGCGTTCTTTATCGGTTTTCAGCGTGACGACGGTGTAGCGTGGAAAACCCTGGATGGAACCAACAGCATCAGCGTGGGTAAGGGGGTGTTTATTAACCTGCCCACGAACATGACGGTGGATCTCAGCCAGCTGGTGGGCCCTAACGGCATTGAGCGGCATCGCACCCATCAGGTGGATATGGGGACGAAGCTGTTTTGATTTTGCTAGACTTCTGCCTCTGAACCAACACGCAGGAGTTTTCTGTTGATCCGCTCATTCTACTGGCACGATTACGAAACCTTCGGGGTCGACCCGCTGCACGATCGCCCTTCGCAGTTTGCGGGTGTGCGCACCGATGCGGATCTCAACATCATCGAAGACCCTCTGGTAATTTACTGCAAGCCCGCAGACGATTACCTGCCTTCTCCTGAAGCCTGCCTGATTACCGGCATTACTCCGCAAAAAGCCCTGGAAGACGGCTTTCCCGAAGCGGAGTTCATTGCCCAGATTAATGAAGCGTTCAGCCAGCCCGGCACCTGCGCCGTGGGCTACAACAGCCTGCGTTTTGATGACGAGGTTACCCGGCACACGTTGTATCGGAACCTGCGCGATCCCTACGCCAGAGAGTGGCAGAACGGCAATTCCCGTTGGGACATCATCGATATGGTGCGCCTGACCTACGCCCTGCGGCCCGACGGTATTAACTGGCCGAAGAAAGAAGATGGCAGCCCGAGTTTTCGCCTGGAAGAGTTGACGGTGGCCAACGGCATTGCCCATGAGGCCGCCCACGATGCCATGTCGGATGTCTTGGCCACCATCGCGGTGGCGAAGCTGATCAAGGAAAAGCAGCCGAAACTGTTCGACTTTGTGCTGAAACACAAAGACAAACACTCCGCGCGCCAGATGCTGGACACCGGCACCATGAAGCCGGTGTTTCACGTGTCTGCCAAATTTCCGGCTACTCGCGGTTGCTGTGCGCTAGTGGCGCCGCTGGCGGAGAGCCTGAGCAACAAGAATCAGGTGATTGTGTACGACTTGCGGGAAGATCCGAGTGAGCTGATTCACGCGACGGTGGAGGAGATCCGTAAGCGGGTGTTCACTTCCCAGGCAGAACTGGGTGAGGGCGTGACCCGATTCCCGTTGAAAGGGATACAGCTGAACAAGTGCCCGGTGCTGGCGCCGGCGAATATGCTATCCACACTGTCGGCAGAGCGCCTGGCAGAGCTGGAGTTGGACGGCGATGTGCTTCGGGCGAACCTGGCAAAACTGCGTCAGGCCCCGGATTTGCCCGCCCGCATCGCCCAGGCCTTTGAACAGGATTTCCAGGGCAGCGACCTGACCGACCCGGACGAGCAATTGTATGCGGGCGGGTTTATCAGCAAAACTGATCGGGACAGGCTCAACGATGTGCTGAGCCAGCCAGTGGAGGCCCTCGCCGAGCAGGAGATGACGTTCGACGATGGGCGCCTGCCGGAGATGGTGTTTCGCTACCGGGCACGGAATTATCCCGGCTCGCTCACGGGCGAGGAAATGGAGCGCTGGGAGCAGTTTCGTACCGAGCGGCTGATGCAGCCAAAAAAAGGTTGGCGTTCGCTGGAGGCGTATGGGCTGGAGTTGCAGCGCCTGGCGTCGGACCCGGAGTTAACGCCAAAGCGGCAGCAGATTCTTGAGGATTTGCACCTGTACGGTGAATCCCTGATTCCTTATATGTAAGTGGAGGCAGACCCCAAGACATTTCGGGTTGGCAAATGTCCGGGGCTGCTTCGGTAATCAGACGGTACACGAAGGCAGGTTTGTCCTGGCCGATGCGCCATGCGCGGTCTGTGGCTTGGTGCAAAAGAGAAAGCTACCGGAAACCCACTGTGTGCTCAAACGAATTTGGGGTCATACCATGCGAACAGGGCCGGGGTATCGAGCAACCTGTCCATCTGAGGTTATCAGCAAGAACCCCTCGGTTTCGGCTTGGGCAACCAGAATTCGGTCGAAGGGATCCTTGTGAATATCAGGAAGGTGGCCTACCGCCAGTGTGTGTTGCGAGGTGACAGGTAATTCCAGATAGCCGTTATCTACAAGTCCCCGCCTCAGTAAGTGGGGGTCGACACGAAAATCCGGTCGGCCCAAGCCGTTTTTGATGACGACTTCCCAAAGGCTGGCAGCACTGAAATACAAGCGATGTTCTTTGTTGCTAATCAGTGCTTTTGCCTGCGGGGATAACTTTGAGGGCTCCGCTGCCGTCCATAGCAGCAGGTGAGTGTCCAGGAGCAAGTTCACGTCAGCCTCCGAACATTTCGGCTATGTCCTCCTGCCCCATCCGGTCAAAGTCATCCGGCACAGTAAATTCCCCAACCATAAAGCCAATCCGTTTCTGCTGGCTATCTTCCGGTGAATCGTAAGCGGAAACACGGGCAACGGGTTTCCCTGCTTTAGCGATGATAAAAGCCTCACCTTTGGCTGCACGGGCAACCAGCTGTGATAAACGCGTTTTTGCTTCGTGCATATTGACAGATTCCATCGTGCTCTCCGATCGATTAGCTAAGCTTGGTTAGTTTAGCATTGTCGGGCTGAGCTCACTACCGTATTACCGCCTCCGCTGAAAATACACGCTCAGGTTTTGCCCCATCAGGCTCTGAACTTCGCTGCCCAGGGCATCCGCCTGAATCTGGCGCTGCACCGGCCCGGTCGCCAGGCTGTGGCCGTCTTCATCCCGGGCTTTCAGCAGTTTCCACTCCACTTCGTTGCTCATCAGCGACATCAGGGTTTTCAACTGGCTGACGTCCTGCGGCCGGAACCAGCGGTCCCGGCAGCCGCCGAGGCTGTAGAAATCGCCGTCTTCGAGCAGCTCGGCCCAGATGGCATCCTGCCGGTTGGCCAGTACCATGCGGCGTAGCTGGCGGAGCGAGGTGCGTGTGGGTTGCAGATTATGCTCCGCGACCAGTCGGCGAATGTGCTTGTCGCCCTGGGTTTGCTCGGCCAGGGCGGTATACATGTGTACCACCGCGCCACGGCCGCTCGCCTGATTGATCAAGGCTGCCAGAGACAGCTCGGTCATGGCCGGCGAGGGCATTCGGCCAACTTCGACCCAGTGCACCTGATGGCCATCGGCCACAAAGCGCTGGGCGATGGACCAGGGCCAGAACACCACGTTGTCCATGTTCAGTTGCTGTGCCATGCGGGTACCCTTGGCAACGTTCGCCAGGGATTCGTCGACGGCAATTACTTCCACATCATCCAGGTATTGCGCCAGTTCCAGCGCGCGCTGGCCGGACTGGGCTCCGCAAACCATAATGCGCAGGGTGTCGGGCAGGTTGTGGGTGTTTACGCCCAGTTCCTGAGCCAGAACCGCCTTCAGGCTGGTTTCGGTGCGGTACGCCAGTTGGCTCCAGGCCGGCCATGCCTGAGGCACGTCGGTTTTTTCCAGGCAGAGCTCGTCGGCCTTTTCCTCGAAGTTTTGCTTGATGGCTTCTTCTTCAGCCCGGTTGTAGTAGCTGGCCGCCATCATGGCCTGCATGGCCAGGGGCCAGTCCACCAGGTTCCATTGGCCCAGACTCACGGCGAATGGCTGATGGAACAGGGCTCCGTACATCGCGCTGATCATCAGCGAGCCAATCAGTGCTTCCTGGGGCTCGCCTACGGCAAACTGGGCGACGATGCTTTCGTTAATGGTAGCCGCCAGGCGTTCTTCGTCGTCTTCCGCCGCCAGAGCAAACCCGGTGCGCTCTGCGTATTCGGCGATGGCCAGGCAGAGCGGTTGCAGCTCGTCCCGCAGGCTGGCGGTTTGGGCAACTTCGGCGATGATCGCACGGCGCAGCAGCATCACCAGTTCTTCCACGGCGGCATTCGGCATCAGGGTTTTCTGGAGCGCCAGAATCAGCAATTCGTCTTCGGCGGCAACATCCAGGAAGATTTCAGCGTTGGGATTATCCAGATCGTACTGCTGCTGAACGATGGCGCCGACAAACCGACCGATCTCCTGGTGCGGCAGGCCGTCTCTGCGCAGCAGGGCAATGGCATCCTGAGCCAGCTCGGCATCGGCTTTATGAACCTGCAAATGCTGGGCGCAGGTGAGCATACCCGAGTAAACCGAATCCCACTCGGAGCCGGTTTGCAGCAACTTCCGGTAGTGCAGGTAAGCCACATCGAACTGCCCCTGCAACCGCTTGGCGTGGGCAATGCCGCAGAAAGCGGCGGCGGATTGCCGGTCGCACTTTAGGGCCTGCAGGAAATACTCCTCCGCCAGAGCCGGGCGTTCGCTTTTCAGCGCCCAGTAACCCAGGTTGCAGTATTGCTGCGCCTGCGCAGGTTGCCGGTTCAGGCTGGCGTTGAACAGCGCGTGGGCTTTCTCCAGCTGGCCGTCGTCCATCTCCACCCGGCCAAGCAGGCCCAGGGCGGCGGCGTTATCGGCTTCCAGTTCCAGAGCCTCGTTCAGGTATCCCCGGCACTCATTCCGCGCCTTCAGCCGCTGAATGTAGGAAAGCCCGTTGCTGTTAGACTCGCCATATGCCAGGTTCGCCTGGAGCACCAGGCGCGCAACCTGAGCCTGAACCGAGCGGGGAAGATGCGCGTTATGATGTTGTACTTGCATGGAACACCTCGTTACCAGCCAATATCCGATGCGGCAAAGGTCTGCAGTTTTTTGACGGTTTGCCGGGGTTTGGGGGGGGTGTTGCGAAAGGTGTGCCAGTTTGGGAGCCGACCCCAATCTGCTCTAGTTGCTTGCGAATAAAACAGTGCAACCGTAATATGGTTGCAAGAATTGATCAGGATGATCCAATGGTTAACAAGGAAAAGTTCAGGGCGAGGTTGCTCAGGAAACCCACGCCAAAAGATATTACGTGGGCCGAGTTACGGAGCTATTTACTCAGATTAGGGTTTGAAGAGGTGCAGGGTAGTGGTTCGAGGGTGCGGTTTTACTTGCCTGCGGACTCCGGCGAACGCGGCGTGATGATTCGATTGCATAGGCCGCATCCGGAGAAAGTCTGTGGCCCGCTGATGATTCGGGATGTGGCGCAGACATTGAAAGCCTGGGGGCTGGTATGAATTCAAATATCTTGAAATACAAGGGCCAGATTGGCTCTATCGAGCACGATTTAGACAGAGGTATGCTCTATGGCAAGCTTCTGTTCATCAATGATCTCGTTACCTACGAGGCAGAAAGCCTGCGGACACTGGAGCAAGAATTCCGAATTTCGGTGGATGAGTATCTGGCAGACTGCACCGCGATGGGGATTGAGCCGAATAAGCCGTTCAAGGGCTCTTTCAATATTCGCATTGGCAGAGAGTTGCATAAGAAGCTGGCCATGAAAGCGGCCGATGAAGGACTGGGGTTGAATGAGGCGGTGCAGCTTGCTGTGGAGCGGTTTGTGGTGGGAGAGGAGCGTTATTGAGTGTACTTAACGCAAGGCGCATTTGGCGCAGCAGAATGTCTTGAGGTCAGGCCCCAAGATAAAACGGCCAGGTTATTAGCCTGGCCGTTTTAGTTGTGCTTAGAAGGTTTAGCCCTGTAGAAGCTGCAGCACCTGCTGAGGCCGGGCATTGGCCTGGGCCAGCACCGAGAGGCCAGCTTGCTGGAGAACCTGTGTTCGGGCCAGCTCCGCGGATTCCGCCGCGAAGTCCGCATCCCGAATTCGGCTGTTGGAGGCCGAGAGGTTTTCGGAGGTGGTGGCCAGATTGGCAATGGTAGACTCGAAGCGGTTTTGTACCGCACCCAGTTCGGCGCGGTAGCCGTTGATGGTATCGATGGCGTAGTCGACGGCGATCATGGCGAGGTCTGCGCCCTTACTGGTCGATATGTCGATGTCGTTCATGGATACCGTTTCCGTTTCAATCGTCGCTACGACGGATTGTAGTGTCTCTGTGGCAGCGTTGAAATTACTATCACCATCCAGGTCTGCAAGCACCTCAATTGTAAATGGCTCTCCGAATTGAGATGAAAAGTAGACTTCGTTGTTGTTAGCGTTAAGGTTCGCTTCGATGCCCGTTTCATTCGACTTTGCATTTACTTGACTGACCAGATCGTTCAGGGAGGTTAGGCCTTTGAATTCGTAGGGCTCGCCATTGATGTTGATATTGAAATCATAGGCCTCGCCATCGGAGAAGCTCTCGACCAATGATTTAGGTTCGTAGGCTTCTACAGCAAGTGTGCTGTTGAGTTTCTCCTGGCTGCCATACGGGGTAATTGACACTTCAGGCGTTGTGAAGGCTCCATCTGATCCATTCGTGATGTCAAAGTTATTGTCTGCAGTATTATAAGCAACCGTTACACCATCCACGCCAATGGCGTTCTCAATCTCTGTGGCAATCGATTCACCGGCGGTATTAAGTGTTCCCGTAGCCGTGATATCAATGAAGTTTCCGCCGACATTCAGTGTGCCACCATTCGTGAAATCTGCGCTTGAAATATCAAGGATGTCGTTCTGTTGGTTTCCAACCGAAATACTATCACCGCCAGCGTAACTGATTTCCGTTGTGGTGGTATCCGTCACGACCAGATTGAACTTTGCCTCAACGGCAGCTCCGGTTGTGTTTCGGAGAACCAGTTCCGTGCCATCGGAAATCATTGATATGCCGGCTAGAGCTGTCTCGCCAGAAATCTGGGTGTTGATTGCCGCGGCAAGCTCTGCAGTTGTGTCGTAGTCAGCGGCAGTTAGATCAAGCACTTCGCCATTAACAGATATACTTCCTCTAATGTTGGTAGTGGGGGGCGTACCGCTGAATGCAAAATCGGAACTGATATCCAGAGCTGCTGATTCATTTTGGGTGATTGTATCCGTGGCGAATCCGTCGGTTGAGGCCAATGTTGCACCAATCTGACTCCCTCTGGAGTCAAGGCCGCTCACGTCAATCGTCTCACCTGTATTGGCGCCGACCTGGAAGGTTTGTGTATTGAAGGTGCCGTCCAGAACTTTCAGGCCATTAAATGACGTTTGCGACGCAATACGATTGATTTCCTGAATTCGCTGCTGAACTTCCTGATCCAGCGCCTGACGATCTGAGATGCTGTTTGTCGCGTTAGCAGCCTGAACTGCCAATTCCCGAATACGCTGCAGGTTATTGGTAATCTCATCCATTGCCCCCTCAGCCGTTTGCGCCAGGGAAATACCGTCGTTGGCATTCCGCTGCGCCTGGTTCAGGCCGGAAATCTGGGACTGGAATCGCTCCGAGATGGCGAGACCAGCCGCATCATCCTTGGCGGAGTTAATGCGCAGGCCCGATGATAGGCGCTCAAGTGCGGTATTGGCCTGCCCCTGCGAGGCGTTCAGATTACGCTGAGCATTCAGCGACGCAATGTTGGTGTTAATGACCTGAGGCATATCAATTCTCCCTGCTCAGAGGTGCCGGAGGCCTGGTGCCCGATCTTGAAGGGGAACCCTCACCGGCGGAAATTCGTTAAATTGCCGTTTTGCCGTGTACTAAGCGAAGGGTGTGCCATGTTTCAAAATTGAGTCCTATTAGGCTGTTTTTATTGGCTAATTTCTTTTGCTGACAGTGGAGGGGCGATTAGGTATTGCCGGAATTATGGCGCGAGGGAAGGAAAGGGGTTGCCGGTTGCCGGGAGCGTTGGTGGTGCATTTCACGCCATAAAATGTTCCGGGGTGCGACTTTGAAAGTATTGATTTGCGAGCAGTGGCGGTATGATGGAAGCTAATCAGAGCCTCAAGAGATGGGTTTGACGATGCAGGCATCCTTGCCAGAGATGTTTCAGGAGCACAAAGGCGCGCTTACGAAGCTTTGTAAACGTCATCATGTCAGTTTTCTGGCTGTGTTTGGCTCGGCCGCTACGGAACGTTTTCGGGAGGATAGTGATCTCGACTTTCTCGTGGCGTTCGAATCTGATCTATCTGCTCGTGAGATTGCCGCTGCGCTCTTCGATTTGAAGCTGGATTTAGAAGATCTTTTTAACCGCCCGGTTGATCTGATCACCGAGGCCTCACTGTCGAATCCTTATTTTTGGCAATCGGTTTTGGCGGGCCAGAGGGAGCTTTATGCAGCCTGAGGCTCTAAAAGCATATCTACGGCATCAAAGTCCTCGTTAGAGCTTTTTTGTTCCACTCCACGTCACCAAGTGCCCTCTGCGCTGACCCCAAGACCCACGTTTTACATTCCTTTACAAAATCCCCGAAAATTTTCCTAAAGCAACCGCACAAGGCGCCGTTAAGTGGAGTAACAGGGCGGCGCTCCCAACTTAAAACTTGGGCGCCAAACCTTTTCCATGAAAGAACGACATCGGTCGAAGGAGAAGCATTATGGCTCTCGGTATTAACACTAACGTTGCGTCACTGACTGCCCAAAACCAGCTTGGCAACTCCCAGAAAATGAATGATCAGGCGCTTGAGCGGCTGTCTTCCGGTCTGCGGATCAACTCTGCCAAAGATGATGCGGCTGGCCTAGCCATTTCTACTCGCTTTCAGTCACAGATATCAGGCTTGGGTGTCGCTCAGCGTAACGCCAATGACGGTATCTCGCTGGCCCAAACGGCTGAAGGTGCTTTAGACGAAATTACCAACAATCTTCAGCGCATTCGGGATCTGTCTGTTCAGTCTGCTAACGCTACCAATAGCGCATCTGATCGAGCTGCTCTTCAGGCGGAAGTTGATCAGTTGGTAGAAGAAGTGGATCGTGTTGCTACGCAGACCACATTCAACGGGACCAAAGTCCTGGACGGTACGTTTACTGCAAAGAGCTTTCAAGTCGGCGCCAATGTTGGTGAAAAAATCACTGTTGATAACATTGCGAATGCCAGAAGTTCTGCATTGGGTACCTTTACTGGTGTTAGCAAAGCAGATGTTGGTGTTACTGGTTCTGCTAGCGCAAGTAATCTGTCTGTCACTGTTGGTAGTAATGCTGCAGTAGATTTGGGTGACGTTAACGAAGATGCGAAAGATATTGCCGAGGCTCTTAATAAGTCGGGAGTGGCAGGTCTTTCTGCTACCGCTGACGTAAATACGGTGGCGGGTACTTCCGCAGTTGGTGGCACTGCTGTAACCACGGCTGGGACTGCAGTTCTAACAATCAATGGTACTGATATCGACGTCGCAGTAGTGGATGGCGATAACTCTGCAAATAGTCGGGCGGCTCTAGAAGCAATTAACAGTGTATCATCAGTGACTGGAGTAATTGCTGAAGACAAGGGCGGTAAACTCGACCTGGTCGCCGCCGATGGTCGTAATATTACTGCAAACATTGCTGTAGGTACCTCAGCTGGTACTGATTTAACGAGCTTGGGTATTGGTGCGACAGCTGGTGATGTTAACGCCTCAGATGTTGACATTGAGTTCAAAACTACTTCTGACGAAGTTAATAACTCGCTGGTCATCTCTGGTGCTGGCTTGGCTGCCTTTAATGAAAATATAGGTAAGACCGGTACGGCATTGAGTGCTATTGATATTGGTACAGTGCCTGGTGCGGAAAAGGCTATCAACGCGGTAGATGGTGCGCTTGAAGCTATCAACTCGGCTCGCGCTGATCTGGGTGCGGTCCAGAACCGCTTTGAGTCTACCATCAATAACTTGGCAACCTCAGTGGAAAACCTGAGCGCCTCTAACAGCCGTATTCTGGACGCCGACTTTGCCGCAGAAACAGCGAAGCTCTCCAAGTCCCAGGTGCTGCAGCAGGCCGGTATCTCGGTCCTGGCGCAAGCGAACGCCCGTCCGCAGCAGGTTCTGTCCCTCCTGCAGTAAGGGGCTAGCGGTAACAGCCGGAACCCTCGGGTTCCGGTTTTCCGCCGTTTGAGGATAGCGAGGTAAAGCTATGAATGACGTTAACCTGAACAACCCGAACCTGAAGCTGGTGAATGCCGGTGATCAGGCCCCGGTGAAGGCGCTGTCGTCATCTCAGGCCGAGGGCCGGAACGCCCCTGACCTTGCTGCTTCTACTGCCGGTGCTCGCCAGGTTCAGAATACCCAGGTTGCCAACGAAGCCTCCAAAGCGGAACAGCTAAAGGAGCGCAGCGAAGCGCAACGCGAGGGTTTGGATCAGGCGGTGAGCCAGCTGAACGATTTTGTTCAGAACGTGCAGCGGGATTTGCAGTTTGAAGTGGATAATGAAATGGGCCAGACCATCGTAAAGGTGGTTGATCAGCAAACCCAGGAAGTGATTCGCCAGATTCCGGATGAAGTGGCTTTGAGGTTGGCAGAAAAATTGCAGCAGGATGAACCGCTGACGTTGTTTAACATCAAAGTGTAAAAGCTTGCCGCTTTTGCGCGGATGACAGCAACGGTATTTCAGCACCGCCGCACCCGAGAGGGTCCGGCGGTGTTTTCGGTTATAGCTGCGCGGGGCTGCGTTTGGCGCTAAGCTTGGTTTAACGTGCTGTTACAATTTTCTTCGCCGGAAGGGCAAAGTTTTGCCGCTTTCGGCCGATACACAGTTCAGTGCAGAGATTAGCCCCCTTGAGGAGGCATGGTTATGGCAGGCATATCATCGTTGGGAATTGGTTCCGGGGTTTTGAACTCGGATCTTGTGGATCAGTTGGTCGCGGCCGAGCGCAAGCCCACTGAAAACCGTTTAACCCAGAAAACCCAGCAAGCCGAGGCTTTGTTATCCGCCTATGGCAAGCTTCGCAGTGCCGTCACCGAACTGCGTTTGCCCATGCGGCAGCTGAGCTCACCGGATAACCTCAAGGCTTTCTCTGCGTCTTCTTCGAACGAGAGCATTGGTGTTGAGGTAGATTCCACCAAGGCAAACCGTGGCTCTTACAGCGTTGAGGTCACCAGCCTTGCCTCCGCTCAGGCGCTGGCCTCCAGGGATGTGTTTGCAGACCGGGATTCAACCAGTGTCGGCCAGGGCACCCTGGAGTTATCGGTAGGCGATAAAATTACCAATATCACCATCGACAGCAGCAACGACACGCTTCAGGGGCTGGCTAACGCCATTAACGATGCGGATGCCGGGGTCTCTGCGGGCATTATTGACACCGGCAATGGATTTCAGATGGTGCTGTCTGCGGATGAAACCGGCACCGCCAACGCCGTCAGTATTTCAGTTACGGATGATGCGGCGGGCACCAACACGGACAACACCGGCCTCTCCCGCTTCGCCTTTAACACAGGTATGGACGCGGATTCCGGCCTGAAAGAAACCATTGCTGCCAGCGATGCGGTGATGGATATCAACGGGATCAGCGTTACCCGTTCCACCAACACGTTTGAAAACGTGATTGATGGTTTGACCTTTGATATCACGGAAACCGGTACGTCCACCATCAAGGTAAGCCAGGATTTTGGCGCGGTGGCAGACCGGGTTCAGGGCTTTGTGGACAAGTTCAATGGGCTGCAGTCCACCATCGACAGTCTGGCCGGTTTCAATGCCGAGGCGGGTGTCGGCAGCCTGCTGACCGGCGATTCTACCGTTCGTACGATTCAGGGCCAACTGAGAAATATCATCACCCGCGTGGTGCCGGGCATGGAAGATGCCAGTGTTCGTAGCTTGGCGGATGTGGGCGTTACCACCAATTTTGAAACCGGCGGCCTGGAGTTTGACCGCGAGAAGTTCGAAGAGGTGCTCAAGGCCAACCCGGACGATGTGACGGCGCTTTTTGCGGAGCAGGGCCGAACCACAGACAGCGAGGTGGAGTTTGTTCGCAGTGGTTTGAACACAGAGCCCGGTGAGTACAATATTAACATTACCCAGGCCGCGACTCAGGGGCAGCTTGTAGCAGGCTCGTCTCTGGACGCTACATTTGATATCACCGATGCAAACGATGAGCTGTCCCTGAGTGTGAACGGCGACCTGACGGTGAACCTGAAACTTACCCAGGGCAACGGCCTCAGCCAGCAGGCGTTGCTGGATGATATTCAGGCTCAACTGAATGCCAACAGCGCGCTGAATGCGGCGGGTACCAATGTGCAGGTTGGCCTGGACAGTGGCGGCAAGCTGACATTTACCTCGTCGGCTTACGGCAGTGACTCTAAAGTTACTCTGTCATCCGCTGAAGATGCGGCTGCCTTTGGTCTGGGTACCAATACCAGCACCGATGGCCTGGATGTGGCAGGTACCATTGGCGGCCAGGCAGCAGAGGGCGATGGCCAGGTGTTGTTCCTCGGCAGTGGTAACGGTGGCGCTTCAGGCCTTCAGGTGCGCATTCTGGGCGATCAGACCGGCAGTCGCGGGTCCATCACTTTTGTGGAAGGTGTGGGCGAGCGCACGGTGGATCTGGTCACCAACATTGTCGGTGCTGATGGTGCCATCGAATCCCGTACCGACAGCCTGAACCGAGAGCTTGAGCAGATTCAGGAAAACCAGGTTCGGCTTGAAGAGCGTATTGCTGCCTACCGGGAGCGGCTGGTGAGCCAGTTTACCGCGGCGGATTCCCTGATTTCCCAGTTGAACAGTACCCGGGATTACGTCACTCAGCAGTTGGCGGCCCTGGCCCCCCAGAACAATCGAGAGTAATACGGTGAAACGAGGTTATTTATGAACGGTTTACAGGCGTATCAGCGCGTTAATACCCAGACCAGCATCACCGATGCCGATCCCCACAAGCTGATTCAGCTTCTTTATAATGGGGCCATTGAGCGCATCAACATGGCCAAGGCGAAAATGCAGGCGAAGGATTATGCCGGCAAAGCGCAATTGCTGAACAAAGCCATCGAAATCATTGGCGGACTCCGTTCCTTTCTGGATTTTGAGAAGGGCGGCGATCTGGCCGCGCAACTCGAAGCTCTCTATGACTATATGGAGCGCACATTGCTGGAAGGCAGTGCTAAAAATGACATGGCTAAGCTGGACGAGGTCATCAGCCTGCTCCGATCCGTCAAAGACGGCTGGGACGGCATCCGCGAAGAAGTGGTCAGCCAGCAATCCCAGGCCACTGGCTGAACCTCACCGCTGTGCTCTCGATGCCCCTATCCTTTGGCAGGGTAGGGGCTTTATAGCCATTCGCCCCGCCATCCCGTACAATAACGCCCTTCTTTTCAATACATCCATTCTGTTCAGTCTGGAGCAAGGGCATGTCTGATATTAAAAAGGTGGTGCTGGCCTATTCCGGTGGCCTGGATACTTCCGTTATTGTTCGGTGGTTGCAGGATACCTACAACTGTGAGGTGGTAACCTTTACCGCCGACATTGGCCAGGGCGAGGAAGTGGAGCCGGCGCGGGCGAAAGCCGAGGCGCTGGGGGTTAAGGAAATTTACATTGAGGACCTGCGCGAGGAGTTTGTGCGCGATTACGTGTTCCCGATGTTCCGCGCCAACACCGTCTACGAGGGTGAGTACCTGCTGGGTACATCCATTGCCCGCCCGCTGATTTCCCGTCGGCTGATCGAGATTGCCAACGAAACCGGCGCCGATGCGATTTCCCATGGCGCGACCGGCAAGGGTAACGACCAGGTTCGCTTCGAGCTGGGCGCCTACGCGCTGAAGCCGGGCGTAAAAGTGATTGCCCCCTGGCGTGAGTGGGATCTGAATTCCCGCGAGAAGCTGCTGAAGTACTGCGAAGACCGCGACATTCCGGTGGAAATGAAGAAGGGCAAGAGCCCTTATTCCATGGACGCCAACCTGCTGCACATTTCTTACGAAGGCATGAATCTGGAAGACCCCTGGGCGGAAGCCGAGGAAGAGATGTGGCGTTGGAGCGTCTCTCCGGAAGCCGCTCCGAATGAGCCGACTTACGTTGAGCTGACGTACCGTAAAGGCGACATCGTCGCCATCGACGGTCAGGAGCTGAAGGCTCACGAAGTTCTGGAAAGCCTGAACAAACTGGCGGGTGCCAATGGCATTGGTCGCCTCGACATCGTTGAGAACCGTTACGTGGGCATGAAGTCCCGTGGTTGCTACGAAACACCGGGCGGCACCATCATGCTGCGTGCGCACCGTGCGATTGAGTCCATCACGCTGGACCGCGAAGTGGCGCACCTGAAAGACAGCATCATGCCGCGCTATGCCGAGGTGATTTACAACGGTTACTGGTGGTCGCCGGAGCGTGAAGCGCTGCAGGCGCTGATCGACCAGACCCAGGAATACGTGAACGGCACCGTTCGCCTGAAGCTGTACAAAGGCAACGTGGATGTTGTAGGCCGTAAGTCTGACGATTCGCTGTTCGACGAGAAGATCGCCACCTTTGAGGAAGACCAGGGTGCGTATGATCAGAAAGACGCGGAAGGCTTTATCAAGCTGAATGCGTTGCGCCTGCGCATTGCCGCCGGCAAAGGTCGCAAGCTTTGATGGCTTGTTGATGCTTTGAAAACGCCCGGTTTATAACCGGGCGTTTTTGTTTATACTTTTTAAATAATTCCAACAACGAAAGTCGTCACCATGAATCCTCTGGGCACCGCCTCTGTTGCTGCTCTGCGGCAGTATGTTCGTTACGCCGATGCCAATGGCATCGCCGTTGAGCCGTTGTTCGACCGTGCCGGTTTGCAGCCTGCTGTTCTGGATTCCGATGATGGGCGCATAGAGGGCGAGCAGCTGCAGGCGTTTATCCGTGTTCTGGCGGAGCATACCGGTAACCCCGTGCTTGGGCTGGAGACTGGCGATTACGTTCAGCCGGGCTCCTACAGCGTGCTGGGATACATCACCATGAGCTGCGTCACCCTGGGTGAGGCGGTTACCCGCATAGCGCCTTATGAAAAGCTGGTGGGGGATATGGGCACCACCCGGCTGCAGATGCAAGGTGATTCCGCCTCGCTGGTCTGGACCTGCAACTTTGACGATCCGGTGGTGTGGCCCCAGGTGGTGGATAACGTTTTTGCCTCCTGGATCAATTACGCCCGCTGGCTGGCGGATAGTGCAGACGCTTCGCCATTGGAGGTGCGGTTGTGTCGGCCGTCGCCGGGGGCCGACTATGAGCAGGCCTATACGGCCCGCTGGCAATGCCCGGTGCAGTTCAGTGCCGGGGAGAACAGCGTGACCTTTGCGCAGTCGCTACTGGCAACGCGGCTGCGCCAGCCAGACCCGTTGTTGCGCAAAACCCTCGAGGCCCATGCGCTTTCGCAGTTGGCCTTGCTCGATACCGATACAGACCTGACCACCAGGGTGAAACAGAGCATCCAGAAGCAATTGGCGGAGGGGGTTACCCGGCAGGATATGGTGGCCGAGGACCTGGGGATGACCAGCCGAACATTACAGCGGAAGCTGAGCCAGGACGGGGTGTCGTACCAGAGGTTGCTGGATGAGGTTCGCCAGCAAATGGCGGAGGATTACCTGCAAAATACCGACATGAGCATTCCCGACATCGCGTTGCGCCTGGGGTACAGCGAAACCACCTCGTTTCATCGCAAGTTCAAAAGCGCGACCGGCAAGACCCCGGGAGATTTTCGCAGGCAATAAAAAAGCCAGCTCAAGGGAGCTGGCCAGAATAAGTCGGAAAGAACGAAAGTGCCTGAAAAATTCGCTAATCCTTTGGAATCCTGTTGAGAGTACCCATATGGCGGCGGAGGTACTACTCGGCTCCTCCGCCATGGGTGGATACTGCTTGATTCCACAATGTCAGAATAAGCGGGTCCGCTCTGTTTGTCTGTTTGTGAAGTGTGTCTCAGTGTTACTGTTTGTGATCGCTACACAGTTTCCCGTATCTCCGGGCTGATCTCGGTAAATCGCCGGGTCTCGTAGGCGTCTACCAACCCCTGAACGGCCGCCCGTTCAACATCCTGTACGGTGGGTGTGCCATCCTGGGCGTCGGCTTTGCACAGGGCCATGCCAGCTTCCACGGAAATAAAGCCTGCGGTGGTTTTCAGGGCCTTGTGGTTGATGCCGTCGAAAATCCGCCGGAACGCGGTGGTGGTGCAGTTGTCGCTGTTGGGGAAATAGGCCACGATGGCGAACTGGTTGTCGCCCACCCGGCACAGGGCATCAATGGGCCGGATCAGCGTGTTCAGCCGCCGTGCAATGCCGACGGAAAGTTCGCTCATCACACTGGGCGGGTGCTGGCGTTTCAGGTCTTGCCAGTTGCGGATACCGCACATGACATAAGCGGTCGCCCCGCCCCGGGATTCGGTGTGGCGCAGGGATTTCTGTAATCGCTGGCGGGCGTATTTGTTGTTGGTGAGCCCGGTTTCCAGGTCGATAATATTGCTGGATTCCAGCTCCCGGTTGTTCTCTACCAGCAGGGCGTTGGCGCGCAGCAGGGTGTTTTGCCGGTCGGCCATGCGGTCTGCTGCGAACACCCGGGGAATCAGCTGCTTGGTCATGTCTGATTTGTAGATAAAATCATCCACGCCCCGGTCGAAGGCTTCGGACAGGGCTTCGACGCTTTCGCGGGCGGTGAGCAGGATCACGTAGGTATAGTGATTGTTCTGCTCATCTTGCTGGCGGACCTGGTCGGTAAGTTGCAGGCCGTCCATTTCCGGCATCAGCCAGTCTGCGATCAGCACACTGACCGGGCGCTGTTCCAGAAGTTTCAGGGCGGCCGGGGCATTATTGGCTACACGTATGTCGCGGTAGCCAGCATTTCGCAGGGTACGGCCGACCACCATACTGCTGAATTTGGCGTCGTCGACGACGAGAATGGGAAGATCCAGGTTTGGCATTGTTTGTCTACTTCTTACCAGTCCATTGTCAGATGCGGTTCGTCACGGCTCTTGGTATTCTTGGCGGTTTCAAACGTCCGTAATCACATTTTCGCCACAGTATACTCTTCCGTGGCCTCTGGAGAATAACGACTATGCCTTCTTTTGACATTGTTTCAGAAATCGAGATGCACGAAGTCACCAACGCGGTAGACCAGGCCAAGCGTGAGCTGGGTAACCGTTGGGATTTCAAGAACGTTGAGGTGGATATCGAGCTGGAAGACAAGCGCCTGACTTTGAGTGCCGAGCAGGAGTTCCAGCTGGAGCAACTGGTAGATATGATGCGCATGGCCTTTGCCAAGCGAAACATCGATACCCGGGCTTTGTCTGAAGATGGTGAGAGCAAGGCGGGTAAGCTGGTGAAGCAGCACTTTACCCTGAAGCAGGGCATCGAGACCGATATGGCCAAGAAGATCGTGAAAATGATCAAAGACCAGAAGATGAAGGTGCAGGCCAGTATTCAGGGCGACAAGGTGCGCGTGACCGGTAAAAAGCGCGATGATCTGCAGCAGGCCATGGCTATGTTGCGAGAGGCAGAGCTGGATATTCCGCTGCAGTTCAATAATTTCCGCGACTGACCCGGAGCGCCCCTTATCTTTCTTACTCCCAATGCCATCGCCCTGATCCGGGAAACGGTTTACACCTACACTCGTTGGCAAGTGATTGCCATGCTGTTTCTCGGGTTCTCGGCGGGGCTGCCCTTTCTGTTGGTGTTTTCTACCCTGAACGCCCGCCTGGCGGATGTCGGGGTGGAAACCGCCACCATCGGTTTCTTCAGCTGGCTGGGCATCACCTATTCCATCAAGGTGTTCTGGGCTCCGGTGGTGGACCGCCTGAAGTTACCGTTGCTGGACCGCCTGTTCGGCAAGCGCCGTAGCTGGATTCTGCTGGCCCAGGCGGGCATTGCCACCGGGTTGTACCTGATGTCTCGGGTCGATGCCTTGGCTGCGCCGGAAACCCTGGCCCTGTGCGGGTTGCTGGTGGCGTTTTCTTCGGCTACACAGGATGTGGCCATTGATGCGTATCGCATCGAAATCGCGGCGGAGCGGCTTCAGGCGGCGCTGGCTGCAACCTATATCTTCGGGTATCGGCTGGCGTTGCTGGTGGCAGGTGCCGGCGCGCTCTACCTGGCGGAGTTCTGGTCCTGGGAAGTGTCTTACCAGGTGATGGCGGCGCTGGTGGGCGTTGGGGCTGCCACGGTTCTATTGGTGAAAGAGCCCCGGGTAAATCACTTTGCAGCAGCAGAAGATATCGCCAGCCAGGTTGAGGAAGAAGTCGAAAAACGGGGCCATCTGCCGCCGCGGATGGCCCGGTTTGCGGGCTGGTTTTATGCCGCGGTGGCGGGGCCGTTTGTAGATTTTTTCCGGCGTTACCGGGAAATGGCGGTGGCCATTCTGGTGCTGGTGGCGGTTTACCGAATCTCGGACATTGCCATGGGGGTGATGGCGAACCCTTTCTACCTGGATTTCATGGGGTTCAGTAAAACCCAGGTGGCGGACGTAACCAAGGTGTTCGGGTTTTTCATGACCATTGTCGGTTCCATGCTGGGTGGGGTGTTGGTGGTTCGTTACGGCGTGCGCCGGATACTGCTGGCGGGGGCCATTATGACGGCGGCGACGAACCTGTTATTTGTGCTTCTGGCCCAGCAACCGCCGGACATTGCGGCCCTGGCGGTGGTGGTCAGTGCGGATAACCTCAGTGGAGGTATTGCCAACGTGGCATTGATTGCCTGGCTGTCGAGCATGACCAGTGCATCGTTCACCGCCACCCAGTACGCCTTGTTCAGCTCCCTGATGACACTGCCCGGCAAGTTTCTGGGGGGCTTCTCCGGTGTGGTGGTGGCCAGTTTCGGTTACGCCGAGTTCTTCCTGATCGCGGGGTTGATGGGGGTTCCGGCCATCATCCTGGTGATGTTCATGATGCGACACGGCACCAGGCTGGACGCACTGGCACCGGTGAAGCAGCAGGAAGACGCGCTGGTGAAATAAGCCGGGTCAGGACGAACAGCTGATGTTCAGGTGTTTGCCCCAGTCCGGTGGCAGCTTGGCGTAGTGTTCGAATTCGGGCTGCTCGTCAAAGGGTTTGGCCAACACCGCGAGCAGCTCTTTCATCGGTTCGTAGTCGCCGTTCTGCGCGTCCAGTATCACTTGCTGGGCCAGATAGTTGCGCAGAATGTACTTCGGGTTCACCCGGCGCATGGTGTATTCGCGCTCGTCGTGGGCCCGGTTTTCCTTCTGGAGCCTTGCCTCATACCGTTCCAGCCACTCGTCTGCCACGCTCCGGTCTGTGAACAGATCGCGAACCGGTGCGGTGCCGTGGTCATGCAGGTTGGATAGCCCCCGGAAAAACCGGGTGTAATCCACGCGGTGCTCGTGCAGCATACTGAAGGTGTCCATGATCAGGCTCAGATCCGCTTCGTCTGCCTCTTCCAGGCCCAGCTTGGCCAGCATCAGCTGCTTGAAATGCTCGTTGTAGGCGGTTTCGTAACGCCTCAGGCCCCGGCGCACGGTGTCTTCGTCCATGATGGGCAGCAGCGCGTTTGCCAGATACTGGCAGTTGGTGAAGCCGATCTGGGGCTGGCGATTGTAGGCGTACCGCCCTTCGTGGTCGGAATGATTGCAGACGAAACCGGCGTCGAAATCGTCCAGAAAGGCGAAGGGGCCGTAGTCGAAGGTGTCGCCGATAATCGACATATTGTCGCTGTTCATCACGCCGTGGCAGAAACCCACGGCCTGCCATTTCGCAATCAGCCTGGCGGTGCCTTCCACCACTTCCTCAAACCAGCGTTGGTAGCGTTGTTCCTCCGGCAGTGAGATCAGGTGCGGGAAGTGCAGGGCGATAACGTGTTCCAGCAGCGTTTTCAGTGCTTCCGGCCCTTCGTGGTGGGCCGCAAACTCGAAGTGGCCGAATCGGATGTGGCTTTTGGCTACCCGCATCAAAGCGGCGGCGGTTTCGATGGACTCCCGGCGCACCGGGTCTCTGGCGCTGATCATGAACAGGGCCCGCGTGGTGGGGATTCCCAAACCGTGCATGGCTTCGCTGCACAGGTATTCACGAATGGTTGACCGCAGCACCGCCCGGCCATCGCCAAACCGGGAGTAGGGCGTGGTACCGGCGCCTTTCAGATGCCAGTCCCAGCGTGTGCCGTCCGGCCCCACGGTTTCCCACAGCAACAGGCCGCGACCATCGCCCAGTTCCGGGTTATACATTCCAAACTGATGCCCGGTGTACTTCATGGCGACCGGGTCCATTCCGTCCAGCAGTTCCGCGCCCGCACCGACGGCGGCCCAGTCTGCTTCATTGCGTACGTGAAACCCCATGTTGCTGGCCAATGCGTGGTTAAAGCAGACCATGCGAGGCTCGGAAAGCGGTGAAGGCTGCACCCGGCTGTAGAAGCTGTCGGGCAATTCCAGGTAGCGATGTTCCACCTGAAAGCTGTTGTTGCTCATAAAACGACCTGGTTCTGGTATGAATACTGCGTATGTATAGGGTTGAAGCCTAACAACAGATTGCAGAGCAGGTGAACCAAATGCAACCACACCTGATTGTTTTTACCGACCTGGACGGCACCCTGCTGGATCATCACAGCTACAGTTGGCGGGCCGCCTCACCGGCTATGGCAAAGCTGGCCGCTAACGGTATCCCTTTGATTTTTAACTCCAGTAAAACCGCCGCCGAGATGCGCCAGTTGCAAAGTGCAATGGGCATACGGGCTCCGTTTATAGTGGAAAACGGGGCGGCGGTGGTTATTCCGGCGGGCTGTCTGGGGCGCAGGGAAGAGCAAGTGGTGAACTTTGGGGCGGATCACGCGCAGGTATGGCGCGCGCTTATGGTGCAGAGAGAATCCGGTGCACCGTTTCGGGGCTTTTCGGATATGTCTAACGCGGAGCTTGCCGGGCACTCGGGGCTGGGTGAGGCGGAAGCATCCCGGGCGCGGCAGCGCCTGGGCACCGAGCCGCTGATCTGGCAGGGCAGCAGCCAGGAGCTGGGCCAGTTCCGCGCGGCTCTGGAGCACGCAGGGCTTCGGCTTTTGCAGGGCGGGCGCTTCTGGCACGCGATGGGGCGCTTCGATAAAGCCGAAGGGGCCCGCTTTTTGCTGCAGCAGTATCAGGAGCAGCATCCGGGCCAGCCGATGGTAACGATCGCTCTGGGCGACAGCCCGAACGATCAGCGTATGCTGGAAGCCGCGGATATCCCGGTGGTGATTCGAGGTCTGAACAGCGATCAGTTGCATCTGCCATCACAAAAGCACCCCATGCGCTCCCTGAAGCCCGGCCCGGAGGGTTGGAACGAATGCGTACTCAACCTGTTGTTTGAGTACGGCTACTAGGCCGAATCTATAGGCCAAACGCAGAGGAGAGCCGCCATGGGCGACTTTTACCAGAATGGCATAGTCACTACCCTGCACAACCTCGTTCGACGACCGGTGGAGGAGATCGAGGCAGATCTTTTGCAATTCCGCAAAGCTCGGCCCATGTCGTTGGTGTTGCCGTCCCTGTATTCAGAGCTGGAAGGCCCCGCTCTGAAACACATTGTTCAGGAGCTGACCCGGGTGCCCTACCTGGAAGAGATCGTGATCGGGCTGGATCGGGCTGATGAAGCCCAGTACCGGCACGCACTGGAATACTTTTCCGATTTGCCGCAATCGTTCAAGGTGCTCTGGAACGATGGCCCTCGGTTGCGCGCGCTTGATTTAACCCTGCGGGAGCAGGGGCTGGCGCCCACGGAGATGGGCAAGGGGCGAAACGTCTGGTACTGCTTTGGTTATGTGCTGGCGTCGGGGCGCAGTAAATCGGTGGCCTTGCACGATTGCGATATTCTGACCTATTCCCGGGATCTGCTGGCGCGGCTGATTTACCCGGTCGCGAACCCCGGGTTCAACTATATGTTCTGTAAGGGCTATTACGCCCGGGTAGCCGACAGCAAGATGAACGGCCGGGTCAGCCGTTTGCTGGTCACCCCTCTGATTCGCGCCCTGAAAAAAGTCTGTGGCCCGAACGATTTTCTCGACTATCTCGACAGTTACCGTTATCCCCTGGCCGGCGAGTTCTCGTTCCGCACGGATGTGATCAACGACTTGCGCATTCCCAGTGACTGGGGGCTGGAGATAGGTGTGCTCTCGGAGATGAAGCGAAACTACGCCACCAATCGCCTGTGCCAGGTCGACATTGCCGATGTTTACGATCACAAGCATCAGGATTTGTCGCCGGAGGACGCCAGCCGGGGGCTTTCCAAAATGAGTGTGGACATTGCCAAGGCGCTGTTCCGGAAGCTGGCCACCAATGGCGAAGTGTTCTCTAACGAAAAGTTCCGCACCATCAAGGCCACCTATTTCCGCATTGCCCTGGATTTTGTCGAAACCTACCAGAACGATGCGGTCATCAACGGGCTCGGCTTTGACCGGCACAAGGAGGAGAAAGCAGTGGAGCTGTTCGCCCAGAATGTCATGCGTGCCGGCGCTTACTTTCTCGATAATCCCATGGACACGCCTTTTATTCCCAGCTGGAACCGCGTAACTAGCGCTCTTCCGCACATTCGTGAGCAGCTGCTGGAGGCCGTTGAGCTGGACAACCAGGAATACCGGCCATGACTCAGCCGCTGAAGAGTAAGCTGAAAGGTATGCTGGAAGTGGTGTATCCGGCGGTAGATAACGATTTTCTGGCGGAACAGCTGTTGGCGACCATGGCGCTGGCACCCAATGCCGAGGCGCCACCGGCACACCGCAATCATTGGGACGAAACCGATGTGCTGTTGATCACCTATGCGGATACGCTCCAGCAACCGGACGAAAAGCCCCTGGTGACCCTCAAGCGCTTTCTGGATGATTGCCTGAAAGATGCTGTGTCGGCGGTGCATATACTGCCGTTTTTTCCGTTCAGTTCCGACGATGGTTTTTCGGTAATGGATTACCTCGCGGTGAACGAGAGCCACGGCGGCTGGCCGGAGATTGAAGCCATCGCCCGGAATTACAAGTTGATGTCCGATCTGGTGATCAACCATATGTCGGCCCGCAGTCGGTGGTTTGAGAACTTCAGGAAACGCATTGACCCGGGGAAGGACTACTTCTTCGAGGGGAATCCGAAAGACGATCTGGGCCAGGTGGTGCGGCCACGGACGTCGCCTCTGCTTAGCCCTGTTCAGACCGACGATGGCGAACGCTTTGTGTGGTGTACGTTCAGTGAAGATCAGGTGGACCTGAACTTTGCCAATCCGCAGGTGCTGCTGGAGTTCGCCGGGATCATCCGCCACTACCTGGAGCGGGGTGTGATGATGTTTCGCATGGATGCTGTAGCGTTCCTGTGGAAGGAACCGGGCACACCCTGTATCCATCTGCAGCAAACCCACGAGCTGATCAAGATCCTGCGCCTGCTGATTGAACATCACACGCCGGATGCCGTGGTGATTACCGAAACCAACGTGCCCAATCGTGAAAACCTGACTTACTTTGGTAACGCCAATGAAGCTCATGCCATCTATAACTTTTCCCTGCCGCCGTTGCTGATAAACACCCTGGTGACCGGGGATTGCCGGCACTTGAAAACCTGGCTGATGAGTATGCCCCCGGCGCAGCTGGGCACCACCTATCTGAACTTTATTGCCTCCCATGATGGCGTGGGCCTGCGGCCCACCGATGGCCTGTTAACCGAAGATGAAAAGCAGCGCCTGATCAACACCATGGCCTCGTTTGGCGGCAAGGTGTCCTATCGCCGGACGGCCGATGGCCGGGACCAGCCCTACGAGATGAACATTGCGCTCTGGGACGCGCTGAAGGGAACCGCTGCGGGCGGTGCCGACCCCTGGCAGCTGGCCCGTTTTCTGTGTGCCCATACCATTATGCTTGCCCTTGAGGGCATTCCGGCATTTTATATTCACAGCCTGTTGGCGACTGAGAACGATCTGGCCCGGGTTGAGCATACCGGGCGCCTGCGGTCGATTAACCGCAGCCAATGGCCGTTGACGACGCTGGAAGAGACACTGGCGGACCCGCTGAGCCATCACAGTAAGACCTTCACGGAGCTCAAACGCCTGATAGCCATACGCCGCGCGCAACCGGCGTTCCATCCGAATGCCACGCAGTTCACCCTGCACCAGGGGTTGCAGTTGTTCGGGTTCTGGCGCCAGAGCATACGCCGGGAGCAATCGGTGTTCTGTATTCATAATATCAGCCCGGATGTACAACAGGTCGCGCTGAGCGATATCAACCTGATCGAAACGGACCAATGGGTAGATCTGATTTCGGGAATGGAAATTGAGGATCTGGCGGGGGCTGTCACGCTAAAGCCCTACCAGTGTTTGTGGCTCTCGAACCAGCCGCCGAATTAAAAGGCGGAAATGCCTTTTCGTAATGAGGCGTGGTTGGTTTGTATTCTGTAAGTCGGTGGTTATAATCGCAGCAGCTCAGGACGAGCTCGTTAATCATCATCTTCAGGGACCGAAGTCATGCCCCAGGCAAGCGGATTGCAGTTCACCGCCCGTGTAGGCGAATTCCCCTCCGATCATTTTGTC